>JAHDVN010000529.1:0-1492 GCA_023384635.1 Thermoanaerobaculia bacterium | reverse complement strand
GGCGGAAGTAGGCCAGGTCGAGGGCGAAGGTGCCGTCCGCCCGCGCCGGGACCATCCGCCCAACCTGCTCGGCGAACGACGGCTCGCCGTAGGCCGCGAGGCCCATCACCTTGTACTCGTCCCCGAAATGAGGGAAGCCGAGGAACTGCGTCATCGCCGAGTAGAAGAGCCCGAGCGAGTGCGGGAAATGGACCCGGTCGAGCACCTCGAGCCGGTTGCCGCGCCCCCGCGCGATCATCACCGAGACGAAGTCGCCGAAGCCGTCCACCGACAGGCAGGCCGCCTCCTCGAACGGGGAGGCGTAGAAGGCCGAGGCGAGGTGCGAGAGGTGGTGCTCGACAGCGAATACTCTCGGCGGTGCCAGGAGCGAAAGGGAGCGGGCCAGCTGCTCACCCGCTCCGGACACTTGCCCGAGGTTCCGCGCCCGGCCCGCCGCCCGCGGGAGGCTTCGCGGATGGGTGAGGGCGAGCCAGGCCTTCCGCGCGAGGTAGGCGCGGGGCTGACGGGCGACGGCGAAGCCCTCGATCGCCCGCAGGTCGCCCCCGAGCTCGTCGCAACACCACTTCACCGCAAGCTCCGGGAACCCCGCCCAGTGCTTCACGCGCCGGAAGCGCTCTTCCTCCACTCCGGCCAGGAAACGGCCGCTGGCCACTGCCGCAGCGGCTGCGTCAGGGTGGAAGGCGGAAAGGCCAACGATGGAGCCTGGACTGGTGCTTCGCACGTTCACCTCGGTAGTGGAGGCGACTCGCCGGGGAGGCGGGCGGCCAGCATGTCGGATCTCCGAGTCAGGGTAGAAGCTAGAACCACCATCGGGGGAAGAGCCTCCGGAGGACTCTGCGGACCTGATACTTGAACACTGCTCGTGGGCTGTCGTAGTCCTTGTGCCAGTGCCCAGCGCGGCCCGCGAACCTTGGCTCGACCGGAAAGCGAAGGCTCAACCCCGGATACCCTGCGAGCGGGCGGAGTGCCTCGAAATAGGCGCCCTCCAGGTTGAACTCGTGCCCCGGCTCTGGTTCCTTGAGATAGAGCTGGCGGAGCTCTCGGTTGAAGAACTCCCGCTCGGCGATGAACATGCGTGTGTCGCAGTAGCAACCCGCACCTGGGATACCAAGCCGTTCATAGAGTCCATGATCTCGCAGGTCAAACGCCGAACTCGTCTGCCGAGAGAGCCGCTCGAGCACAGCGGTCAGGTTACACACCCTTTGCCGACCCGTGAGCTTCACGAAGCCGTGACCGTAGGTGAGTAGCCGCGACCTCTCGAGAGCGCCATCGATCAGAAGCCCTTCCCCATACCCGCGTCCGAGGTCCCCTCGGAATGAGTTGCAGTCGAGCTGAAGGAACTCGACCTCCTTTCCCGCGGTTCCCGAGTTCGCTACAACCATCCATCTATCAAGGTCCCAACCCGAGTTCTCGGCCACTACGATTCGCCGGAGCCATGGATGCCCCGCCAGGTAGAAGCTCAGTGTGGTCAGGTACTCCCTTTCCCGCTCGA
>JAHDVN010000061.1 GCA_023384635.1 Thermoanaerobaculia bacterium | reverse complement strand
GCCCCCTACGCCGGCGCGGCGATGGCCGAGTACTTCATGTACCAGGAGGGGCGCGCGACGCTCTGCGTCTACGACGACCTCACCAAGCAGGCGGCCGCCTACCGCCAGCTCTCGCTGCTGCTGCGCCGCCCGCCGGGCCGCGAGGCGTACCCCGGCGACGTCTTCTACCTCCACTCGCGCCTGCTGGAGCGCTCGGTGAAGCTGCGCGAGGAGTTCGGCGTGGTGCCCAAGAGCGCGCCTGCCGACGCCCGCGACCGCTCGCTGGCGCTGGTCCATCCCGAGGGGCTCGCGGCGCCTCCGGAAGTGCGGCCCGACGCCGCCGACGGCCTCTACCACCGGCCGCACGGGCGCGAGCGCGCCGAGGCCTTCCGCGCCTCGCTGCCCGACCCCGACGCCCACCGCGTGCACCGCTTCCCGGACAGCGGCGGCTCGATGACCGCGCTGCCGATCATCGAGACCCTCGAGGGAGAGGTCTCCGCCTACATCCCGACCAACGTGATCTCGATCACCGACGGCCAGATCTACCTCGAGCCGGACCTCTTCTTCGCCGGCGTGCGGCCGGCGGTCAACGTCGGCATCTCGGTGTCGCGGGTCGGCGGCAACGCCCAGCGCAAGCCGATGAAGAAAGTCGCCGGCTCGCTGCGCCTCGACCTCGCCGCCTTCCGCGCCCTCGAGGCGTTCTCGCAGCTCGGCACCGACGTCGACGCTGCGACCCAGCGGCAGCTCGACCGCGGCCGTCGCATGGTGGAGCTGCTCAAGCAACCCCTCTACCAGCCGTACGACGTCTACGCGCAGGTGATCTCGATCTTCGTCGGCAGCCAGGGCGTGCTCGACGACCTGCCGGTGGCGAAGGTGTTGCCGTTCGAGGCCTCGCTGCTCCAGCGGGTGCGCGACGAGCACCCCGAGCTGCTCGAGGAGCTGCGCGCCAAGCAGGACCTGACCGCCGATCTCGGCGAGCGCATCAAGCGGATCGCGCTCGACGAGAAGGCGCACTTCCTGCGCACCGGGGGCGCCTGAGCGGCGGACCCGCAGACGGGAGGGGGTGAGAACCGATGGCCAATCGCCGCGTGCTGGTCAAGCGCCGCAAGGCGATCCAGAACATCCGCAAGATCACGCGCACCATGCAGCTGATCGCCACCGCGCGCTTCCAGGCTGCGTTCGGGCGGGCGACCGCGTCGAAGCCCTACGTTGCCCGCCTCACCGAGCTCGTCGCCGAGCTCTCGCGCGGCGCTGGGCAGGTGTCCCATCCCCTGCTCTCGGTGCCGGCGCCGGAGGCACCCACCGCGCTGCTCGTCCTCGCCAGCAACCGCGGGCTGTGCGGCGGCTACAACAGCAACGTGCTGCGCACCGCGGTGGCGGCGCTCGAGGAGCGCTCCGCCGCCGGACCGGCGCCGGAGCTCCACGTCTTCGGCAAGAAGGGCGCCGCCTACTTCCGCTTCCAGCGCCGCGCCATGGCCTCGCAGCACCTCGACCTCGGCGACGCGCCGCGTTTCGAGGAGATCGAGCCGGTGGCCGCCGAGCTGATGGCACGCTTCCTCGCCGGGGAGCTCTCCGCCGTCGAGGTGGTGCACATGCGGTTCCACTCCGCGGGCCTGCAGCGGCCCGAGATCTTCCAGCTCCTCCCCCTGCAGCCGGTCGAGAGCGGCGCCCCGCAGGCCTTCCCGGTCGAGTACGAGCTGCGGCCCGACGCCCGCGCGCTGCTCGACGAGCTGTTGCCGGCCAGCGTCCGCATCCGCCTCTTCCAGGCCTTCCAGGACGCCGCGATCTCGGAGCAGAGCGCGCGCATGGTGGCGATGAAGGCGGCCACCGACGCCGCCGAGGAGATGATCCGCACCTTGACGCGCCAGTACAACCGCGCCCGCCAGACCCATATCACCATGGAGCTGCTCGACATCATCGGCGGCGCCAACGCCCTGGCCTGACGGACGAGCGGTCCCGGCGCCAGCCAGATCCAGACCGAACCCCGAACGACGAGAGACGAGCACATGGAACAGGCCAAGACGGGCAGGATCACCCAGGTCATCGGTTCGACCCTCGATGCGCGCTTTCCCGAGGACGCGCTGCCGGCGATCTACAACGCGCTCAGCGTGGAGGTCGAGCGCACCGTGCTCGGCAAGACCGAGCGCGAGACCCTCTGGTGCGAGGTCGCCCAGCACCTCGGCGGCGGCCAGGTGCGCGCCGTCGCCCTCGGTTCCACCGACGGCCTGCGGCGCGGGCAGGAGATCGTCGACACCGGCGAGCCGGTGTCGGTGCCGGTCGGGACCGAGACCCTGGGCCGCGTCTTCAACCTGGTCGGCGCGCCGATCGACGACCGCGGACCGGTGGCGGTCAGTGAGCGCCGCACGATCCACCGGCAACCGCCGGAGATGCGCGAGCTGTCGACCAAGACCGAGCTGTTCGAGACCGGCATCAAGGTCATCGACCTGCTCTGCCCGCTGGTGCGCGGCGGCAAGGCCGGCCTGTTCGGCGGCGCCGGCGTGGGCAAGACGGTCATCATCCAGGAGCTGATCGCGCGCCTCGCCCGCTTCCACTCCGGCTACTCCTGCTTCGCCGGCGTCGGCGAGCGCACCCGCGAGGGCAACGACCTCTGGCTCGAGATGCAGGAGGCGAAGATCGGCGACACCGGCAAGTCGGTCATCGACCAGACGGTGATGGTCTTCGGCCAGATGAACGAGCCGCCCGGGGCGCGCCTGCGCGTCGCCCTCTCGGCGCTGACCATGGCCGAGTTCTTCCGCGACCAGACGGGAGCGGACACGCTGCTCTTCATCGACAACATCTTCCGCTTCACCCAGGCGGGCTCGGAGGTGTCGGCGCTGCTCGGCCGCATGCCCTCGGCGGTGGGCTACCAGCCGACGCTCTCGACCGAGATGGGCGAGCTCCAGGAGCGGATCACGTCGACCTCGCGCGGCGCCGTGACCTCGATCCAGGCGATCTACGTGCCGGCCGACGACTACACCGACCCGGCGCCCGCCAACGCCTTCACCCACCTCGACTCGACGGTGAACCTGGAGCGCTCGATCTCCGAGAAGGGGATCTACCCGGCGGTCGACCCGCTCGCCTCCTCGAGCCGGATCGTCGCCGCGGACTACGTCGGCGAGCGCCACTACCGGGTGGCGCGACGGGTGCAGCAGATCCTCCAGCGCTACAAGGACCTGCAGGACATCATCGCCATCCTCGGCGTCGACGAGCTCTCCGAGGAGGACAAGATGATCGTGCGCCGGGCGCGCAAGATCGAGCGTTTCCTCTCCCAGCCGTTCTTCGTCGCCGAGCAGTTCACCGGCTTCCCCGGTATCTACTGCAAGCGCGACGACACCATCCGCTCCTTCGAGGAGCTCTGCGACGGCAAGTGGGACCACCTTCCCGATCAGGCGTTCATGTACGTCGGCGCGATCGAGGAGGCCGCCGCCCGCGCCGAGCGGATGACCTGAGGGGCGCCCGGTGATGGCCTCCGCCAAGAGCTTCCAGCTCGAAGTCGTCACCCCGGAGCGGGTCGTCCTCTCCTCTCCGGTGACCTTCGTCGCCTTTCCCGCCTACGACGGCGAGATGGGCGTGCTCGCACACCGCGCTCCGCTGGTGGCCAAGCTCGGCACCGGCATCGTGCGCTACGAGACGCCGGATGGCACCCGGCACCTGTTCGTGGACGGCGGCTTCGCGCGGATGGACGGGTCGACGCTCTGCCTGCTCACCGAAGAGGCGCGGTCACCCGAGGCGATCGACCCCGCCGCCGTGGAGCGCGAGCTCGCCGCGGCGCGGGCCCGGAAGGTCACCGACGAGCGCTCCTTCGCCGAGCGCCAGCGGGCCCTCGCCCGCGCTCGCGCCCAGCGCAGCCTCCAGGGCAAGCCGTAGGCGCCGGGCCCGGGCCGCGCACCGGAGGGAGACCGGACCTTGAAAGAGCGTCACGAGGGGGGGTCGGAGTACACCCCGCTCTTCGGCCGCGATCCGTCGCCGGAAGCCGAGGCTGCACTGGCGCGGGTGCGCCGGGAGTTCCGGGCGGCCGGTGACCTCTTTCTCGCCTCGCCCCTGCCGTGGCTTGGCTGGGCCGCGATACTACCCGGTCTCGCGCTGGCCACGCCTGCGGTTGCCCTGCGGTTCGGTCCGCGCGGCGTCCTCCTGCTCTGGTCGCTGGGCGTCCTGGCGGGCGGGGGCGTCGAGATGGCCGCTCTCGCGCGCGCCGGCGCGCTCCGGAGCTCGGGGCCCCTCTCCTCCTGGGTGCTGCGCGGCCAGGGGAACCTCTCGCTGGTCGGAGCGGCGCTCTCCGCCCTTCTGATCTGGCTGGATGCGCCCGGCGCTCTGCCGGGCCTCTGGCTGCTGCTCGTTGGCCACAGCTTCTTCCTGCTCGGCGGCCTGGCCTTCCCCCCGCTGCGTCTGGGAGGCGTCCTCTACCAGCTCGGCGGCGCTGTGGCGCTCTGGCCGGGGGCCCCGTCGCTGCCCGTCTTCGCGGTCGCGACGGCGGCGGCGAACCTCTGGATCGCCTGGGCGGTCTGGGCCCGGCGGGGCGAGTAGCGGAAGCGGCTCAGGCGGGCTGCGCTTCGGCGGCGACGGGCTCGACCGGGAGGGTCCGCGAGCCGCTCATCCAGTCGGCGAGCGAGCGGCCGCGCAGCGCGCCGAGCCCCGGCAGACCGAGGAGGGCGAGCGTGAGGAGAGCTCCCAGCCAACGGCGGGCGGTCTGGCCGAAGGCCAGGGGGCCGTCGTCGAGGTTGCGCGCCACGACCCCGGCCCAGACCATCCCGGGGGTCTGCCCCCAGAAGGCGAGCGGAATCACCCAGTAGAGGTAGGAGAAGGCGAGTTGGAAGGCGGCGTACGCGGGCCAGTCCGCGACCCGCACCGGGGCCCCCAACCGCTCGGCCCCGAGCACCTGCGTCGCGAGCACCGCGGCGAGGACGAGGAGGTCTCCCGCAGCCGCCTTGGCGCGCGCCCCGAGGGGGGCGACGGGCGAAGCCGCCGGCGCCGGCACCAGCTGGGGCCGCTCGGCCGAGCGCGCCGGGCGCGGCGGGCCTTCGCGCGGTGCCGCCGGCGGCGGGCCGGTGCGCGGCCGCGCCGACGGCGCCGGCTCGGCGATCTCGAGCCCGTCCTCCTCGCCGGCCGGAAAGAGCGGCAAGCTCTCGGGCGGCTCGGCACCCCGCGTCTGCCGCCGCGCCGGGCGCGGCGCGGGCGGTTCCGGCTCGACCACCGCCTCCGCAGGGGGGCGGAGCGGCAGGTCGAAGAGGCCCGGCTCGTCCGGTGCGGGGTGGCTCATCGCTTCGGGGCGTACTTGACGAAGATCCGGAACAGGAGGTCCTCGCTGCGCTCCTGGTAGGTGCGGGCGAAGCGCGCGAAGCGCTGTAGCTCGGCGTCCTGGGGGTCGATCGCCAGCCCCTCGCCGAACTTCGTCGCGGCGCCGACCGGGTCGCCGCGCTGGAGGTCGCGCAGGCCGAGGTTGTAGTAGGCGTCCACCATCATGCGGTCGACTTCGCGGCGATTCTCCCCCGCCTCCCGCCGGCGCCAGAGGTTGTTGAGCAGCAGCTCCCAGTCCTCGCGCCGGGCGAGCTCGAGCTCCCCGGCGAGCGGCTCGAGCTCCCGCTGAAGCGCCCCGAGCTGCGCGGCTGGATCGCCGTCCAGCGCCGCGATCTTCGCGGCCTGCTCGTAGGCGAGCAGCGCCCGCACCCTCTCCCCCACGGCCAGCTGGGTGGCGGCGCGATCGAGCCACTGCTGGCGGCGCGCCAGCTGCTCCGGTTCGATCTGCTCGCCGGCTGCCGGGGCGGCCGGCGTGGGCGCCATCGACTCCCACTGCGAAGCGAGCCGCTGGGCTTCGGCGTAGTGAGGGCTCTGGGGGGGGATCCGGCGCAGCTGCCGGACGGCCTCGGCGGTCCGGCCCTCCCCGTGCATCTTCGTGGCCGCGGCGATCGGATCGGCGGTGCGGGCGGCAGTGGCCGCCGGAGCGCCCGGCGCCTGCGAGTTCGGGAACAGCCTCTCCCGGCTCTGCCAGAGCCAGAGGCCGGCGGCGAGCAGGGCGAGGAAGACGCCGCCGCCGACGAGGAGGAAGAGCCGCCGGCCGCGGGCACCGCCCCGCTTCGCCGCCGCAGCGGGCCGCTCGGGAGCGGCGCGCCGGGACCGGGCCGGGGCGGACGCGGCCTCGGGCGGGGTGAAGATCTCGTGCGCGGCGGTGTCGGATCCCCGATCCTCCCGGGCCTCCGCCTCCGGCGCGGGCAGCGGCGCGGCGAGCGCCGGGGAGCCGCCGGCTGCCGCAGAGAGGCCGCCAGCGTCGAGCAGCGCCAGATACTCGCGGGCCGCGTAGTAGCCGGGCTGGGCGGCGAGCACGCGCTCGAAACCCTCGCGCGCCTCCTCGGCCTCGCCCGCCTCGTACTTCATCACCGCTTCGTGGAAGAGCTCCTCGAGCTCGCGCTCGACCTCGGCCTTGCGCTGGCGGGCCAAGTCGACGAGCCGCGAGGCCTCGCGGTGGTCGATGTCGACCAGGAAGATGCGCGACCAGGCGTCGATCGCGTCCTGGAACTCGCCGCGGTCGAACGCCGCCTGGCCCTCGCGGAGGAGGTCCTCGATGCGGGCGTCGCCCCCCGTCTCGAGCGGCCCGCGCGCCACCATCGGGGCGAGAGCGGAGCCCCCGAAGCCATCTTCTTCCCCGACGGCGAGCTCCCCGCCGGCCGCCTCCGGGCCCGCGGCCGCGACGAGCAGCGCGAGGCGCGCGATCTCGGGGTGGTCGGGGTCGAGGGCGCGCGCCTTGGCGAGGGCCCGGTCGGCCTCGACGGCGCGCCCCTGGGCCACCGCCGCCCGCGCCTGATCGAGGAACGGCCGCAGGTACGGCTCGGCCTCCGCCTTCTCCTGCGCCATCGCCACGAGTTCCTGGAGCCCCGGGTCGGCCGCCACCCGCTCCCGGTTCGCCGCCGCGAGCGCCAGCAACTGCTCGAACTCGCGCTCCGCCAGGAGCTCCTCGAAGCGCGGGAAGAGCGGCACTTCGGGCGCCGCGGCCGGGACCTCGCCGGCGAGCTCGGAGACGTCGACCGGCCCGTCGGCGACGGCGAGCAGGTCGGCCAGGCGGCGGGCGGGGAAGAACTCCGGATCGAGCCCGAGCACGAAGTCGCAGCCGAGCTGCGCCTCGCGCAGGCTCCCCTTGGCTGCGAGATCGAGGCTCTGCCGGAACGTCCCCGCCACCCGCTGCCGGATCTCGGGCGGGAGGGAGCTGTTGCCTGGATAGTTCGGCTCTGCCATCAGCGGAGGACCGCGGGGCTTTCGGGGATGCTACCAGACGCCCCCGGGGGTCACAACCGAGCCTCCTCGCGCTCGGCCAGTCGCGCGAGAAGGCGCCCGGGCATCTGCCCGAAGCTCCCCGACGACATCGCCACGACCACGTCCCCCGCGCCCGCCTGCGCCGCAACGAGCTCCAGCACCTCGTCGAGCGAGTCGCACGCCCGGGTCGGTCTCCCGGCGGCCGTGAGCTCCGAGGCGAGCGCCGGCAGGTCGAGCCGCTCCTCCGGCGTCAACCGCCCGCGGTGGAAGATGGGGGCCAGCACGATGCGATCCGCCTGCAGGAACGCCTCACGGTAGGCCGCGAGCTGGAACGCCCGGCCGGCCGAGAGGCTCCGCGGCTCGTAGAGGACCCAGAGGCGGCGTCCGGGAAAGCGCTCCCGGAGACCTGCGAGGGTGCACCGCACGGCGGTCGGGTGGTGCGCGAAGTCGTCGAGGACGGCCACCCCCGCCGCCTCGCCGACCAGCTCCTGGCGTCGCCGCACGCCCTGGAACCCGGCCAGCGCCCGCGCGACCTCCCGCGGCGGAATCCCGTCCGCGCGGGCCGCGGCCCACACTGCCAGCGCGTTGGCGGCGTTGTGCCGGCCCCAGAGGGGCAGCAGCAGCTCCACCGTTCCCGCCTCCGGATCGGCGATTCGCAGCCGCTGCCCGCCCGCCTCGGCTCGCGGCGGCCCGTCGAGGGTGACCTGCGCGCCGGGCGCCAGGCCGTAAGTCGTGACCGCGGCGCGCGGCTCCTCCAGCAGGGCCCGCACCTCCGGATCGTCGGCGCAGGCGAGGATCCGGCCGCTCACCGGCACCAGCGCGAGCAGCGCGGCGACGGCGGCGCGCAGCGCCGCCAGGTCGGGGTAGAGGTCGGTGTGGTCGAGCTCGAGGCTGGTGAAGATCACCGTCTCGGGGCGATAGTGGAGGAACTTCGGACCGCGGTCGAAGTAGGCGGCGTTGTACTCGTCGCCCTCGATCACGAAGCGGGGCCCCGCGCCGCGCGCGAAGCTCCCCGGAAGCCCGAGCGGCACCCCGCCCACGAGGTAGCCGGGAGAGCGCCCGCAGGCGGTCCAGACCCAGGCGGCGAGAGCCGAGGTGGTGGTCTTGCCGTGGGTGCCGGCGACCACCAGCGGCTGGCGGTCGGCGAGGAAGAACCGCGCCATCGCCTCGGGCATGGAAAGGCGCGGCAACCCCATCGCCTCGGCGGCGACCGCCTCCGGGTTCTGGCGGGGCACCGCGTTGCCGACCACCACGAGGTCGGGCACCGGCTCCAGGTGCGTTGGCGAGAAGCCCTCGCGCGGCACGATTCCCGCCCTTTCGAGCAGGGTGCTCATCGGCGGGTAGAGCGGTCCGTCCGAGCCGGTGACGCGGTGGCCCTCAGCTTGCAACAGACAGGCGAGGGGCGCCATCCCGGTGCCGCCGATGGCGATCAGGTGGATGTGCATGGCAGGATCCCTCCGGCCGGAGGCGAGCCGCTCGCGCAGATCCCCCGCCCCGAGCCATACGCGCGAGGCCGCTCGACCCGGCCGGCGCGCTGGGAGGAGAAACTCCGATGCCGAACCGCAACCGCCCCGTCATTTTGACGCTTCTCGCCCTTCTCGTCGCCGCCGCCCCGCACGTCCTGGCGGCCGCCGGCCCGGCCCCGAAGGCCGTGGTGCCCGGGCCGGTCTGGAACGCCGGTGCGGTCGCCAAGGGGGAGCGCCTGACGACCGACTTCGTGATCCGCAACGAGGGGGACGCCGATCTCGAGCTGCTCGAGGTGACCCCGGCCTGCGGCTGCACCGTCGCGGAGTTCGACAAGCGGATCCCGCCCGGAGGCGCGGGCAAGGTGCACGCCGAGCTCGACACGACCGGTTTCTCCGGACCGATCGCCAAGGGGATCACGGTGCTGACCAACGACCCCGCGAACCCCCGTCTGCAGCTGACCATCCAGGCGAAGGTCGAGGCGCGCCTGCGCGCGCAGCCCGGCTACGCCCGCTACATCTACGTCCAGGGCCACGGCGAGGCGGCGATCGCCCAGACCGTCTGGGCGGTCGACTTCCCCGATTTCCAGGTCCTCGAGGTCGTCTCGCCCTACCCGTTCCTCACCGTCACCTTCCGCGAAGCCACCGAGCCGGAGCGCCTCCCCGAGGCCACCGGCCGCCAGTGGCGCGTCGTCACCACGCTCCAGCCCGACGCGCCGGTGGGCGCCCTCACCGAGCCGGTGCGCATCCGCACCAACCACCCGCGGGAATCCGTGCTGAGCCTGCCCATCTCCGGTTTCGTCCGCCCGCTCTTCGCCGCCACGCCGGCGGTGATCGACTTCGGCGAGACCGAGCTGGCGGAGCAGAAGGTCCTCGCGGTGGCGCTCGTCAACTTCGGCGCCGATCCGGTGGAGATCACCGGCGTCGAGAGCTCGGTCCCGGGGATCGACGGGAGCGTCGAGGTGGTCCAGGCGGGTCATCGCTTCGCGGTCCGACTGGTCCTGAAGCCGGAGCTCGCCAAGGGGGCCGTGCACGGGGTCGTCCGCGTGCGCACGACGAGCGCGCGGCAGCCGGTCTTCGAGATCCCGGTCAAGGGCACGGTGCTCTGAAGCGGTCGGGCGGCGCGCTCAGCGCCCCGGCGCACGCCCGCGCCAGAGCTCCCGCTCGTCTTTGGCCGGCGCCGGGGAGCGGCGCGGCTGGCGCTGCCGCTCCGCGACCTCGGCGAGCAGACCGGCGAGGGCCTCGCGCTGGATCTCCGCGAGACGCTCGATCCCGCCGAGCGCCAGGTCGAGCAGCCGGTCCAGCTCCGCGCGGCGGAAACGCCGCCGCTCGGCCGTCCCCTGCACCTCGATGATCTCGCCGTCGCCGGTGGCGACGACGTTCATGTCGACGTCCGCGCCCTGGTCCTCCTCGAAGTCGAGATCGAGGAGCGCCACCCCGCCGCAGATTCCCACCGACACCGCCGCCACCTCGGCGGTGACCGGCCAACCCGGCAGGTCCCCCGCCAGATAGAGCCGGGCGAGGGCCTGCGTCATCGCGACGTGGGCCCCGGTGATGGCGGCGGTGCGGGTGCCGGCATCGGCCTGCAGCACGTCGCAGTCCAGGATCAGCGTCCGCTCGCCGAGCGCCGCCGTGTCGACGACCGCCCGCAGGCTGCGGCCGATCAGGCGCTGGATCTCCGCCGTCCGCCCCGAGGGGCGGCCCGCCTGCACCTCGCGCTGCGAGCGCGTGTTGGTGGCGCGCGGCAGCATCGCGTATTCGGCCGTGACCCAGCCGCGGCCCCGGCCGGCGAGGAACGAGGGGACCCGGTTCTCGACCGTCGCCGCCACCAGGACCCGCGTGTCGCCGGCCTCGATCAGGACCGAACCCTCGGCGTGCTTGAGCACGCCGCAGGTGAGGCGCACCGGCCGCAACGCATCGGCCGGGCGGCCGTCGAGCCGGCGCGAAGGGGAGGATGGTGTGTTCATCGCGGCCGGATCCTAGCAGCGGCTCCCGCTCGTCTCCTCAGATGACCTCCACCAGTTCGAGCGAGACCGCGCCGCCGAGGATCCGCCCCGCGAGCTGGCCGAACCGCTCGGCGGCGTCGGTGACCAGGAAGTGATCCTCGCCGCGCCGGCCGGAGGCGAGCAGCCCGGCCCGCGCGAGATCGCCCGCGAGCTGCTCGGCCACCGCTTCGCCGGAGTCGACGAGGCCCACCCCCGGGCCGAGCAGGCGCGTGAGCAGCGGCGCCAGCAGCGGATAGTGCGTGCAGCCGAGGACGAGGGTGTCGATGCCGCGAGCGACGAGCGGCGCGAGATAGCGCTCGGCGACCCGCTCGGTCACCGGATCGTCGAGCCAGCCCTCCTCGACGAGCGGCACGAAGAGCGGGCAGGCCTCGCTCGCCACCTCGAGCCCGGGACGCAGGCGGCGCAGCGCTTCTCCGTAGGCATCGGAGCGGATCGTCGACTCGGTCCCGACCACGCCGACCCGCCCGGCGCTCGCCGCGGCGGCGCGGCGCGCCCCCGGCTCGATCACCCCCCAGACCGGCACCGGGCTCGCGAGCCGCGGCAGCGCCACCGCCGAGGCGGTGTTGCACGCCACGACCACGCCCTTGACCCCCCGTTCGAGCAGCAGGTCGACGTTGCGCTGGGTGTAGCGGGCGACGGTCTCCGGCGACTTCGTGCCGTAGGGGAGGCGCGCCGTGTCTCCGAGGTAGAGCACCGCCTCGGCCGGCAACCGGCGCCGCAGCGCCCGCACGACCGTGAGCCCTCCGACGCCGGAGTCGAAGACGCCGATCGGCCTCACGGGGCGGGAGCGAGCAGCCGCGGGTCGGGCCGCAGCGGCGACCCCGTGTCGAGATGTCCGGCGAGCGAGGGACGCTGCTGGCCGTCCCAGAGCAGCACCACCAGCCGCGCCTCGGGCACGCTCGCGACGACGGTGTGCACGAGCGCCTGGACGCGCAGCATCTCCTCCTCCGAGCCGGAGGCCGGCGGCGGTCCGCCGTCGCCGCGGCCGAGGTCGACGTACGCCGTCCCCTCGGCGGTGAAGAGGGCGCCCCGGACCTCGACCCCGGGGGGGAAGGCCGGGAGCAGCCCCGGCGCCTCGGGGCCGGCGAGCAGACCCGCGACCGCCGCCGCCACCGCGCCGGCGACATCCTCGACCGGTGCGAGCTCGCGCCGTTCGCCAGCGAGCCGCCCCTCGGCGGTCGGGAAGAAGAGCTCCGCCTCCCAGCGCTCGCCGCCGCTCTCTTCTCGGGCACCGGTCTCCGCCACTCCTCCGGCTTCCGGCGACACCGCGGGCCGGCGCAGGACGAAAAAGTGGATCGCGCTCGCCACGAGCACGCCGAGCGACGCGCCGACCAGGAGAGCCGCCAGCCGCCGGCTCACGGGACGGGGTCCGCCGGCGGCGGCGCGGGCTCGGGCTCCGCCACCCCCACGCCTTCCCGCTCACCCTTGAAGCGGGAGATGGCGCGCACCAGGGCATCCGCGAGCCCCGCGCGATAGGCCGGCGTGCGCAGCAGCTCCTCCTCGGCCGGCGTGCTCAGGAAGCCGAGCTCGACCAGGACCGCCGGCATGGAAGCGCCCATGAGGACGCGGAAGGGCGCCTGCTTGACGCCGCGGTCCCGCAGGTCGAGCTGGAGATTGAGCTCCTCCTGGATGAGGGTGGCCAGCCGCTGGCTCGCCGCCAGGTGCTGGCTCTGCGCGAGATCCCAGAGGATCAGCTGCAGCTCCGAGTCGGGGTCGGAGGAGGGCGGGTCGACGCCCAGCCCCAGGTTCTCCACCGCGGCGGTCGAGGCGGCCCTCTGGTCGCTCGCCTGCAGGCTCAGGAAGTAGGTCTCCGCCCCGCGCGCCCCGGGCCGCGGCGAGGAGTTCAGGTGGATCGAGACGAAGAGATCGGCCCGCACCTGGTTGGCGAGCGCCGCCCGGTCGTCGAGCCCGAGGTCGACGTCCGCGCCGCGGGTGAGCACGACCTTGAGGCCGAGCTGCTCGGCGAGCCGCGCCTCGAGCTGCTGGGCGATGAGCAGGGTCAGGTCCTTCTCGAGCGAGCCCGCCGGGCCGGTCGCCCCGGTCTCGGAGCCACCGTGGCCCGGGTCGAGGACGACGGTGCGCACCCCCGGCCTCGGCCGCCGCGCTTCGGGCAGCGGAGCGGTCGCCACCTCCTCGCCCCCCGGCATCAGGTCGAGCACGAGCCGGAACGGATCTCGCAGCTCGTAGTGGTCGCCGCGCACCCCGGGGGCGAGATCGACCCGGATCCGGTCCGGCGCGATCGCCACCGCGCGCACCAGTGGATCCTGCACCGCGCGGCGCGGGGGTGGCAGCACCCGGTCGCCCACCAACTCGACGTCGTAGCCGCCGAGCCGCTCGAGGACCCGGTAGCGCGGGCGCTCGGGGAAGCGGAAGACGAGCGTGGTGATCCCCTGCAGGTGGACGAGCTCCATCTCCACCGGCAGCTCGCGCACCCGCGGCCGGGTCACCACCAGGCGGCCGTCGCCCGGCCAGTCGAACGCGAGCCCGAGCAGGTCGCCGTAGGTGCGCCGCAGCAGGTCGACCGGCACCAGGAGCTCCCCGCCGAGCACCTGCGGCGCCTGCGAGAGGGAGACGATCTCCTCGCCCATGGTGACCACGGGGCTGCCGGGAGCGAGCAGCGCGACGGTCTCGCCGAGCGCGAGCCGGTAGCCCTCGCCGAGCGCCTCGGAGCCGAGCTCGCCGCCCAGCCGCGAGACCACCGGCATGAGCGAGACCATCGGGCCGGAGGGCCCGGCCGCCCAGGCGAGGGGGTGTGCCGCGCCATCGACGACGAGCCAGCCCGCCGCCTGGGGCGCGAGCGGCGGCGGCGCCGCCGGCGCCGGCTCCTGGCCGCGCGCGCCGGCGGCGAACAGGAGGCAGACGAGCGGCAGCAGGGCGGGGAGACGGCGGGCCGGACGGCTCACGACCGGCGAGGATAGCACCAGCCCCTTGGCGCTCCGCGCGCGAGTGTGGAATGCTCGCGCGCGCGGCCTCCGAGCGGGCCGGCTGCGGGAGGGAGTGTCATGGAGA
>JAHDVN010000528.1 GCA_023384635.1 Thermoanaerobaculia bacterium | reverse complement strand
GCGCTCGGCGCGCTCGCCGCGTCGTGTGCCACCCGGCGGCTGGCTGGCGACGTGGCGCGCGCCGGGGCGCGCGTGCACGAGCTGGTAGCGGCGGTCAAGGGATTCACCCACATGGACGCGGCGACGGTGGCGCAGCCGGTGGACGTCGCCCGCGGCCTCGGCGACACGCTGGCGATCCTCGGGCCGAAGGCGCGGGCGCGGGGCGTGAGCGTCGACGTCCAGGTGGCGGCCGACCTGCCGCCGGTCGACGGCGTCGGCGGCGAGCTGAACCAGGTGTGGGCCAACCTCGTAGACAACGCCATCGACGCCGCGCCCGAGGGGGGCAGGGTCGAGGTCGCGGCCCGCCGCGAAGGGGCCGAGGTGGTGGTGCAGGTCGCCAACGACGGGGCGGAGATCCCCGCGGCGGTGCGCGCGCGCCTCTTCGAGCCGTTCTTCACCACCAAGCCCCCCGGCGAGGGCGTCGGCCTCGGCCTCGCCACGGCCCGCAGCCTGGTCGGGCAGCACGAGGGGGAGATCGAGGTCGATTCACGGCCCGGCCGCACCGAGTTCCGCGTGCGCCTGCCGGTCGGCGGCGCCGCGGCCGCGGGCGGCCGGGGAAAGGAGGGTTCGGATGGCTCGCTTTCTGATTGAGGTTCCGCACGCGGAGGAGACCGTCGCCTGTGCGAGGGTGGTGAAGGTCTTCCTCGAGAGCGGCTCGCACTTCCTCACCCACGCCGACTGGGGCTGCCACGACGGCGACCACCGCTGCTGGATGATCGTCGACGTCGCGGACCGCCGCGAGGCGCTCGGCATCGTGCCGCCGGCGTTCCGGGCGGAGACGCGGATCGTGGCCCTCGACCGGTTCACGTTGGAGGAGATCGACACGATTCTCGCCGAGCACGGCGGGTAGGCCGGGGCGCGCGCGATGGCCCGGCCCATCCTGCTCGCCGTCGACGACGATCCCGAGGTGCTCGCCGCGGTCGAGCGCGACCTGCGCGCGCGCTACCGGGAGGAGTACCAGGTGATGGCAGCGCGCTCCGGCGCCGAGGCCCTCGCCACCGCGGAGGAGCTCGGCCGGCGGGGGCGGACGGTGGCGCTCTTCCTCGTCGACCAGCGCATGCCGGGGATGACCGGCACCGCGCTCCTCGCCGCGCTGCGCCAGCTCTTCCCCGAGGCGCGCAAGGTGCTCCTCACCGCCTGGGCCGACACCGCCGCGGCGATCGAGAGCATCAACCAGGTGGGCCTCGACCACTACCTGCTCAAGCCGTGGGACCCGCCCGAGGAGCGCCTCTACCCGGTCCTCGACGACCTGCTCGCGGCCTGGCGCAGCGAGGCGCGGCCGCCGTACGACGGGATCCGCGTGGCCGGCGCGCAGTGGTCGCGCCCCTGCTACGAGGCGCGCGAGTTCCTGGCCCGCAACCGCATCCCCTACCGCTGGCTGGATGTCGAGCGCGAGCCGCCGGTCGCCGAGCTGGTGCGGCGCCTCGCCGGCTCCGAGACGCGGCTGCCGGTCGTGCTCTTTCCCGACGGCAGCCACCTGGTGGCGCCCCTGCCGCGCGAGCGGGCGGCCCAGGCGGGGCTCGCGACGCGCGCCGAGGCGAAGTTCTACGACCTGGTGATCGTGGGCGGCGGCCCCGCCGGCCTCGCCGACGCGGTCTACGCCGCCTCGGAGGGGCTCTCCACCCTCCTCGTCGAGCGGCACGCCCCGGGCGGGCAGGCCGGCTCGAGCTCGCGCATCGAGAACTACCTCGGCTTCCCCTCCGGGGTGAGCGGCGAGGAGCTCGCCGAGCGCGCCATCGT
>JAHDVN010000527.1 GCA_023384635.1 Thermoanaerobaculia bacterium | reverse complement strand
GGGCGGCGCTCCCGTTGCCGGGCCAGGCGAGCGCGGCGCGGCAGGCCTCGCGCGCCAGCCAGAGGTCGAGCTCGGCGAGCATCCCCATCTGCTCGGCGGTGGGCACGAAGGCGGCGGCCGGCAGCAGCCCGCGCTGCCGGTGGCGCCAGCGCAGGAGCGCCTCGACGCCCACCACGCGCCCGTCGGCCAGCTGCACGATCGGCTGGTAGAAGACCTCGAACTCGCCGCGCTCGCGCGCGTGCACGAGCTCGCTCTCGAGGGCGACGCGGTCGATCGCTCCGCTCTGCAACTCGGGTCGGAAGACCTCGATCGCGCCCTTCCCCCGCTGCTTGGCCGCGGTGAGAGCGACGTCCGCCCGGCGCATCAGCTCCCGCGCCGGGAGCGCGCCCACGGCGCCGAGGGCGATCCCCACGCTGGCGCGCAGGCGCAGCCGGTGCTCGCCCACGGCCACCGGCTCTTCGAGGGCGCCGAGGAGTCGCCGCGCGGCCTCGACCGCCTGCTCCGGCGCCGGGATCGCCTCGAGCAGGACCGCGAACTCGTCGCCGCCGAAGCGGGCCACCGTGTCCCCCTCGCGCAGCCGCCGCCGGGCGCCGTCGGCGAAGGCCGCGAGCACGCGATCCCCCGCCTCGTGCCCGAGGCTGTCGTTGACCCGCTTGAAGTCGTCCAGGTCGAGGAGCATGACGGCGACGCTCGCGTCCTCCGGTGCGCGCCGCCGCAGCGCCTGCTCGAGCCGGTCGAGGAAACAGGCGCGGTTGGGGAGCCCCGTGAGGCCGTCGTGCAGGGCCTGGAAGAGGGTGCGCGAGGCGGCGAGGCGCTGCTCCTCCAGCAGCCGCGCATTGGCCACCGCCGCCGACGCCTGGGCGCCGAAGACCGCGAGCGCGCGCAGGTCGTGCTCGGTGAAGAGGCGCGGCGGCCGGGCATTGACGTTGAGCACCCCGAGGAGATCCCCCCGGTGGACGAGCGGCACCGACATCGCGCTCTCCGGCGCGGGCGGCAGGAGGTCGGCGATCTCGGCCGCCGGCGCCGGCCGGTCGACCGCCCCCTGTACCAGGAACGGCTCGCGGCTCGCCGCGGCGCGCCCCGCGATCCCCTGTCCGAAGCGCACCCGCGCCCCGTACGCCGCGCTGTGCCCCGCCGTCGCCACGGTGCGCAGCTCCGCCTCGCCGTGCACCAGCATCACCGAGGCGTCGCGACCGCCGAGCAGCTCGAGCGCGGCGTTGGCGATCCGCGTCAGCACGTCGCGCAGCTCGAGATCGAGGTTGATCGCGCGGCCCGCCTCGAGCAGCGCGTTGACCTCCGAGAGCCGCTCGGTGAGCGAGGCGGTGAGGATCCGCTCCTCGGTGAGCAGGTGCGCGAGGTGCCGGAGCTGCTTCTCCTTCTCCAGCGCGTAGAGGGCGAAGAGCGCCACCAGGCCGAGCAGCGCCGCCTGCACCACCCGCAGCGGCAGCCAGTCCGGGAGGATGGCACCGTGGAGCGCCACCACCGCCGCGAAGGCGGTGGCGACGACGACCAGCAGGCCGAGGGCGAGGGTCCAGAGCTGGAGGCGCCGCCGCTCGACGCTCTCGAGCGACGGCACGTCGAAGCTGCTCAGGCCGGCCACCACCGCAGCCCGCCGGGTCCCCTCCCGCGCTCCCGCCTCGCTCGCCAGATTCCCTCCCTGATGCAGTTCCGTTGCTTTGAGTGTACGCCACCCACCCTCCGGCCGGGCGCGAGATCTTGCACAGCGCCCGGTGCAAAGCGAACGGCCGGCCCGGGCAACCCGGACCGGCCGTCGGAGGGGG
>JAHDVN010000060.1:11149-13810 GCA_023384635.1 Thermoanaerobaculia bacterium | reverse complement strand
CGCTCGCCGACACCTGGTTCTTCGAGACCCTGGTGCGGCTCCATCGGGCCGCGGAGGGCGCCGCGTACACCGGCCTGAAACCCGCCGGCAGCGTCACGCCGGCGGTGGCCATGGCCGACGCGGCCCTCGCCGCCGGCACCGGCGACGAGCTCGCGGCGCGCATCGGCACGCATGCCGGAGGAGGGGTCGCGGAGCGCTACCTGCGGGTGCGCACGGCGCGCGAGCGCGCCGACGAGAGCGTCGAGGCGGGGCGCGAGTACGTCGCCGCCTACGTCGACTACGTCCACTTCGTGGAGGCCATCGTGGGTGTGGTCCACGGCGGTCCCGCCCACGCTCACTGACCGCCGCACGAGCCGGAGACAGAGAGCATGAGCGAGCCGGCGGTCGAGGTCCGCGAGCTGACGAGGCGCTTCGGCGACTTCATCGCCGTCGACCGCGTCTCGTTCGCCGTCGCCCGCGGCGAGATCTTCGGCTTCCTCGGGCCCAACGGCGCCGGCAAGACGACGACGATCAAGATGCTCACCGGCCTGCTCGCCCCGAGCGGCGGCGAGGGGAGGGTCGCGGGGCACGACATCGTCGGCGAGCGGCCCGCGATCCGGCAGTCGATCGGCTACATGTCGCAGCTCTTCTCGCTCTACGCCGACCTCACCGTGGCGGAGAACATCGCCTTCTTCGCCGGCCTCTACGGCGTCTCCGGCGAGCGCTTCGCGACCCGGCGCGCCTGGGTGCTGGCCATGGCCGGCCTCGAGGGAGCGGCCGACCGCCCGGCGGGCGAGCTCTCGCTCGGCTGGAAACAGCGGCTCGCGCTCGGCTGCGCGGTCCTCCACGAGCCGCCGATCCTCTTCCTCGACGAGCCGACCTCGGGCGTCGACCCGATCGCCCGCCGCCGCTTCTGGGATCTCATCTACGGCCTCGCCGACGGCGGCACCACGGTCTTCGTCACCACCCACTACATGGAGGAGGCCGAGTACTGCCACCGCCTCGCGCTCATGAACCGGGGCCGCCTCATCGCGCTCGACTCGCCGGCGCGTCTGTGCGCCGCGTCCGCCGAGCCGCTGTTCGCGGTGACGGCCGACGACCCGCTCGCCGCGCTCGCGGCGCTCGACGGCGCCCCGGGAATCGTGCGCGCCGGGCTCTTCGGACGTGACCTGCACGTCACCACGGCTGGCACCGCCGCGGGACGGGACGCGATCGCGCGCCGCCTCGCCGAGACGGGAGTTCCTCTCCGCGCGCTCGCGGCGATCGACCCCTCGCTCGAGGACGTCTTCATCGCCCGCGTCGAGGCAGCGGGCGGGGCGGTCGCGGGGTGATGGCCCTTCTCGACCCCGTCCGCCTCTGGGCGATCGCGCGCAAGGAGACGATCCAGCTCGCCCGCGACCGGCGCAGCCTCGCGCTCGCCTTCGCCCTGCCGCTGCTGCTGCTCGTCCTCTACGGCTACGCCATCGTCTGGGACGTGCGCGACATCGCCCTCGCCGTGGTCGACCAGGACCGCACGGCGGCCAGCCGCGAGCTGGTGGACGGGTTTCTCGCCTCGGGCTACTTCTCCCTCGCCGCCACCCCGGAGCGGCCCGAGGAGGCGGCGCGGCTCTTCGCCCGCGACACGGCGCAGATCGTGCTCGTGATCCCGCCCGGCTTCGCCGCCGACCTGGGCGACGGCCGCACCGCGAGCCTCCAGGTCCTCCTCGACGGCTCGGACGCCAACACGGCGACGATCGCCATGGGCTACGCCGAGGCGGTGGCGCGCACCTTCGGGCAGAACGTGCTGCTCGCCGGCGAGCGGCTGGCGCTGCCGCTCGTCGCCGAGTCGCGCGTCTGGTACAACGAGACGCTCGAGAGCCGGAACATGATCGTGCCCGGCCTCGTGGCGGTGATCATGATGACGATCGCCGCCATGCTCACCTCGCTGACCATCGCGCGCGAATGGGAGCGCGGCACCATGGAGCAGCTCGCCGCGACCCCCGTGACCCGGCTCGAGGTGGTCTTCGGCAAGCTCCTCCCCTACCTCGCGATCGGTCTCGTCGACACCGCCGCCGTGGCGGCGCTCGCGGTGGCGCTCTTCGGCGTGCCGCTGCGCGGCAGCCCGCTCCTGCTGTTGCCGCTCTCCCTCTTCTTCCTCTTCGGCTCCCTCGGGCTCGGCCTCTTCATCTCCGCCGCCGCCCGCTCGCAGGTGCTCGCCACCCAGGTGGCGCTGGTCGCCACCTTCCTGCCCGCCTTCCTCCTCTCCGGCTTCATGTTCGCGATCGAGAACATGCCGGCGCCGCTCCGGGCCCTCTCCTATCTGATCCCGGCCCGCTACTTCATCGTCGTCACCCGCGGCATCTTCCTCAAGGGGGTCGGGATCGAGGTGCTGCGGGTGCAGGGACTGCTCATGATCGCCTTCGCCGCGGTCGGCCTCGCGCTCGCCGTGCGCTCGTTCCGCAAGGAGCTCGGCTGAGGTGCGCGCGGCGCTGCGACGGATCGGCTGGATGGTCCGCAAGGAGCTCTGGCAGGTCTTCCGCGACCCGCGCCTGGCGCGGGTGGTGCTGGCCGCGCCGCTGCTCCAGCTCTTCGTCTTCGGCTACGCGGTCTCGACCGACGTGCGCGACACCCCGACCATCGTCCTCGACCAGGACCGCACGGCGGCCAGCCGCGAGCTCGTCGAGGCGCTCACCGCCAGCGGCT
>JAHDVN010000060.1:0-11139 GCA_023384635.1 Thermoanaerobaculia bacterium | reverse complement strand
ACGGAGACCGCGGCGCGGGACGCCGACCTCACCCGCGCCCTCGACCACGGGCGTGCCGCGGTGGCGCTGGCGATCCCACCCGGCTACGCCTCCGACCTCGCGGCCGGCCGGGCACGGGTCCAGCTCCTCTTCGACGGCACGAACTCGAACCAGGCCACGGTGGCCAAGGGGTACGCCGAGCGGATCCTCCAGGAGCTCGCGCTCGCCCGCGCCCTCGCCGGCGCCCCGCCCGCCCTCGAGCTGCGGGTGCGCGCCTGGTACAACCCCGACCTCTCGAGCCGCACCTACAACGTGCCGGCGGTGATCGGCCTGCTCCTGAACCTCGTCTGCCAGCTGCTCACGGCGCTCGCCGTGGTGCGCGAGCGGGAGCTCGGCACCCTCGAACAGCTCGCGGTCAGCCCGCTCGGACCCGGCGAGCTGATCCTCGGCAAGACGATCCCCTTCGCTCTCATCGCCCTGGTCGATCTGGCGCTGATCACCGCCGTGGCGCTCGCCTGGTTCCGCGTGCCGTTCATCGGCAGCCCGCTGCTGCTGCTCGCCGCCACCCTCCTCTTCGTGGCCTGCGCGCTCGGCCTCGGGCTGCTCGTCTCCACCGTCTCGGCCACCCAGCAGGAGGCCTTCCTCGGCTCCTTCCTGCTCTTCATGCCGATCGTGCTGCTCTCGGGCTTCATGTTCCCGGTCTCGAGCATGCCGGAGCTCTTCCAGTGGCTCACCCTGGCCAACCCGCTGCGCCACTACCTGGCGGTGGTGCGCGGCGTCTTCCTCGAAGGGATCGGCTTCGCGGACGCCCTGCCGCAGCTCGGCGCCATGGCCCTGCTCGCCGCCGCGCTCCTGGCGCTCGCCACCGCCCGCTTCCGGCGGACGGTGTAGCCGCGGCCGGCCGGGGTGGTGCCCGGCCGGTTCTCCGTGTACTGTCCGCGGGTGACGCCTCCGTCCCCCTCCCCCGGCCCCTGCCCGTCCGGGCCGGAGCGGAGGGAGCGACTCGCCGCCCGACGCTCTCGACGCCATCCCCTCCAGGTGCCCCGGAGCACCGCCCTCCTCCTCGCCGCCGCGCTCGCCGCGCTCGGGACCGCCGCGCTCCTCGGGCGGGCCGGCCTCCTCGACTGGCGGCTCGGGCTCGCGCTCGCCGAGGGGCACGCGGGAGCTTGGTGGCTGCCGCCGGCCCTCGCGCTCGTCACCGCCGCGCTCTTCGCCGCCTCGCTCCCCGGCTCGCTCGCGATCTGGGTGGGGAGCCTCCTCCTGCCCCCGGCGCTGGCGGCCCCGGCCTTCGTCGCCGGCGCGGTGACCGGCTCCTTCGGCGCCTACCGGCTCGCCCACCTCGCCCGGGGCAGCGGTCGCGGCACGGCGAGCTCCCGCCGCCTGCGGCGGCTCCTCGCCCGGCGCAGCGACTTCACGACCCTGCTCGCCCTGCGCATGGCGCCGGGGGTGCCGCACTCGGCGATCAACCTCGGCGCCGGCCTGCTGGGGATCCCGCTCGGGAGGTTCCTCGCCGCCAGCGCGCTCGGCCTCGGGGTGAAGGGGACGCTGTACGCCGTCGCCATCCACCGGGCGGCGCGGCTGGCGGCGGTCGAGGAGGCGCTCTCCTGGCCGACGCTCGCCCCGCTCGCCGGGCTCGCCCTCCTGCTGCTGCTCGCCCCGCCGCTCGCGCGCCGCGTGCGCGACCGCCGGCCGCCCCCCGCCGAGCCGCCGCTCGAGGCGGCCTGAGGCCCGGCCAGCCGCGGCGTGAAGGCCGAGATCAGCTCCCGGCTCGCGGCCCCGTCCGGGGCCTCCCGCGGCCGCGGGCTGGCGCTACTGGCCCTCGCGCTCGTCTGCTTCGCCGCCAACTCGCTGCTCTGCCGCGCGGCGCTCGCGCCGGGCTGGATCGACCCGGCGAGCTTCACCGCGCTGCGGCTGGCCTCCGGGGCGGCGATGCTCGCGCTGCTGGCGTGGGGCCGCCCGCGCGGAGCGCCGGAGGCCGGCGCTCGCGGCGCGGCCCTCGCCCTCTTCGCCTACGCCTTCGGCTTTTCGTGGGCCTACCTGCGGCTCGACGCCGGGGTGGGGGCGCTGCTCCTCTTCGGCGCGGTGCAGGCGACCCTCTTCGCGGGTGGGGCCTGGACGGGCCGGCGGCCGGGGCGGGCCGATTGGCTGGGCCTCGGGCTCGCCGGCGCGGGCCTCGTCCTGCTCACCGCCCCGGGCCGCGGCGCCCCGGACGGCGCCGCCGCGCTCGCCATGGCCGCCGCCGGCGTCGCCTGGGGCCTCTACACCCTGCGCGGCGGGCGGGCAGGCGCGCCCCTCGCCGCCAACGCCGCCGCCTTCGCCGGCGCCACGCCCTGGGCGCTCCTCGCGCTGGGAGCGAGCGCGGCGCTCGGTGCTCCGCTCCACGCCCGGCCCGCCGGCCTCCTGCTCGCGACGCTCTCCGGCGCCGTGACCTCCGGGCTCGGCTACGCCCTCTGGTACGCGGCCCTGCCCGGCCTCACGCCCGCCCGGGCCGGGCTCGTCCAGCTCGCGGTGCCGGTGCTCGCCGCGGCGGGGGGCGTGGTGCTTCTCGGCGAGCGGCCCGGCTGGCGACTGCCGCTGGCCTCCGCGCTCGTCCTCGGCGGCATCGCGCTCGCGCTGGCGGCGCGGGACCGGAACGCGCCCACCGGGTCCCGCTCCGCCTGAGACCGCCTCAGCCCGGCAGGCGCCGGGGGCGGGTCATCGCCGCGGGCGCGAGGAGCTCGTCGAGTGCCTCGGGAGCGACGAGACCGCGGGCGAGCACGATTTCGCGCACCGGGGCGCCGGTGGCGAGCGCCTCGGCGGCCACCTCGCTGGCCCGCTCGTAGCCGAGCACCGGCACCAGCGCGGTGACGACGCCGATCGAGCGCTCGACCATCTCGCGCGTGCGCTCGGCGTTGGCGGTGATGCCGGCGATGCAGCGCTCGCGCAGCACGTCGACGGCGGCGGTCAGCGTCGAGAGCGACTGGAAGAGCGAGTAGGCGAGGATCGGCTCCATCACGTTGAGCTGGAGCTGCGCCGCCTCGGCCGCCAGCGTGATCGTCAGGTCGTGGCCGACCACCGCGAAGGCGACCTGGTTGACCACCTCCGGAATCACCGGGTTCACCTTCCCCGGCATGATCGAGGAGCCGGGCTGCATCGGCGGCAGGTTGATCTCCGAGAAGCCGCAGCGCGGCCCCGAGGAGAGGAGCCGCAGGTCGTTGCACATCTTCGAGAGCTTCACCGCCGTGCGCTTGAGCGCGCCGGAGAAGAGCACGAACGCCCCGGTGTCGGGGGTCGCCTCGACGAGGTTGCCGGCGATCACGAGATCGAGGCCGGTGAGGGCGCGCAGCTCCTCGGCCACCAGCTGCGGGTAGCGCGGGTCGGCCAGGATGCCGGTACCGATCGCGGTGCCGCCCATGTTGATCTCGAGCAGCAGCCGTGCCGTCTCGCGCAGGCGATCGATGTCCTCGCCGGTGGTGACGGCGAAGGCGGTGAACTCCTGGCCGAGCGTCATCGGCACGGCGTCCTGGAGCTGGGTGCGCCCCATCTTGAGGACGCCCGAGAGCTCCTCCCCCTTGGCCGCCAGCGCGTCGCGGAGCCGCTCGAGGGCCGAGAGCAGGTCGCGCAAGAGGGCGAGCGCGGCGATCCGCAGCGCCGTCGGGTAGACGTCGTTGGTCGACTGCGAGAGGTTGACGTGGTTGTTCGGGTGGCAGGCGGCGTAGTCGCCGCGCGCGTGGCCCAGGAGCTCGAGCGCCCGGTTCGCGATCACCTCGTTGGCGTTCATGTTCGTCGAGGTGCCGGCGCCCCCCTGCACCATGTCCACCACGAAGTGACCGTGCCAGTGGCCGTCGAGGATCTCCTGGCAGGCGCGGTCGATGGCGTCGGCCACCGGCGCCGCGAGCAACCCGAGCCGCCCGTTGGCGCGCGCCGCCGCCTGCTTGACCGCGGCCAGCGCCCGCACCAGGGGCGGGAAGTGCGAGAGCGGCACGCCGGTGATCGGGAAGTTCTCCACCCCGCGGAGAGTCTGGATGCCGTAGAGGGCGTCGGCCGGCACCTCCCGCTCGCCGAGCAGGTCGTGCTCGCGCCGCAGGGCGCCGCCGCTGTAGGTCTTGGCGAAGCCGACCACCCCGGAGGCGCCGAACCGGAGGTGCCGCGCGATCACGCGGGCGACGCTCCCGAGCACCGCCACCGCCGCTCCGCCGTCGCCGGCGAGCGCCGCGAGGACCCGGTCGCGTTGCAGCGCGAGCGCCACGAGGCGCCCGGCCGCCCGCGCCGTGGCGCCGTGGGCCGGCACCTGGAGGAGCGCGCTCTCCCCCGCCGCCTCGCCGGGCCCCAGCACGATCAGCCGCTGCTCGGCCCGGGGCCCGCGCCGGGAGAGGGCGAGCCGCCCCTCCTCGACCACGTAGCAGATCTCGCACGGATCCCCCTCCCGGAAGAGCTCGGCCCCGGCCGGGAAGGTCACCCGCTCGGCGCAGCCCGCCACCAGGGCCAGGGCCCCCTCCTCGAGACCGCCGAACAGCTCGCTCACCCGCAGGACGTCGATCGCCTCTCTCATGCCGGCATTCTCCCCCGCCGCAGCCGGCCGGCATAGACTGGCGCCGCGTGCCAGCCCGCCCGTTCCGGCTCTCCCCCTCCCATCAGGTCGCGCTCTCGTTCCTCCTCCTGATCGCGACGGGCACCGGCCTGCTGCTCGTCCCCGCCGCCACGCCGCCGGGCGCGCCGCTCTCCGTCGTCGACGCCCTCTTCACCGCCACCAGCGCCGCCTGCGTCACCGGCCTCGCGGTGCGCGACACCGGCAGCGGCTTCACCCCCTTCGGCCAGGGGGTGATCCTGGCCCTGATCCAGATCGGGGGGCTCGGGATCATGACCCTCTCGCTCGCCGTCTTCACCCTCGGCGGGCGTCTCTCGCTCGGCCGGCTCTCGCTCGTCGAGCAGACGCTGGCCGGCACCGGCGACGTGGAGATCCGGGCCCTGTTGCGCCTCGTCTTCCTCTCGACCCTCGCCATCGAGGCCGCCGGGGCGATCCTGCTCTGGGCCGCCTGGGCGGGGCCGCTCGGAGCGGTGGACGCTCTCTGGCCCGCCCTCTTCCACGCCGTGAGCGCCTTCTGCAACGCCGGCTTCGCGCTCTGGGGCGACAGCCTCACCCGCTTCGCCGGCAGCGCCGCGACCCAGCTCGTCGTCATGGCGCTCGTCGTGGCCGGCGGGCTCGGCTTCCTCGTCCTGCACGAGCTCGCGACGCGCGGGCGCCGGCGCCTCGGCCTCCACGCCAAGCTCGTGCTCGCCGTCTCGGGGCTCCTCGCCCTCGTCGGCACGATCCTGCTCCTCGCGCTGGAGCGCGGGACCTCGTTCGCCCCGCTCTCGCCCTCCGAGCGTCTCCTCGCCGCCGGCTTCCAGAGCGTCTCGGCCCGCACCGCGGGCTTCAACACCGTGGACATCGCGCTGCTCTCGCCCGCCAGCCTCTGGCTCCTGATGGGGCTCATGCTCGTCGGCGGCTCGCCGGGTTCGTGCGCCGGCGGCATCAAGACCACCACCGCCGCGATCCTGGCGGCGACGACGCGGGCGCGGCTGCTCGGGCGGCAGCACGTGAACCTCTTCTACCGCACGCTGCCGCCGCGGCTCGTGCAGACCGCCTTCGCCCTCACCACGCTGGCGCTGGTCTCGATCGCGCTCGGCCTCTTCGCCCTTCTCGTCTTGGAGGGGGAGGCGATCCGCGCGGGGCGGATCTCGGTCCTCGACCTCCTCTTCGAGACGGTTTCGGCGCTCGGCACCGTGGGGCTCTCGACCGGGGCCACGGCCGAGCTCGGGCCTGCTTCACGGCTGGTGGTCTCTCTGCTCATGTTCGCCGGCCGCGTCGGACCGCTCACCCTCGCCGCGGTGGTGGTCGGCGACGCCGCACCGGGGGGCTGGCGCCACCCGGAGGAGAAGGTGATGGTCGGCTGAGGGCCGGCCGGGGGGATCGGAATGGCCAGGATCGCGGTGATCGGACTCGGGCGCTTCGGCGCGCACGTGGCGCGCGAGGCGTTCCACCACGGGCACGAGGTGCTGGCGATCGGCATCGACCCGGAGGCGGTGCAGCGGATGCGCGACCACGCCACCCGCGCCGTGGTCGCCGACGCCCGCGACATCGCCCGGCTGCGGGCGCTGCGCCTCGGGGAGGAGTACGACGCGGTGGTCGTGAGCCTCGGCGAGAACGTCGAGGCCTCGGCGCTCATCGTCCTCCACCTGCGCGAGCTGGGGGCGCCACGGATCATCGCCAAGGCTGGCTCCGACGACCACGGCAAGCTGCTCTCCCTGATCGGCGCCCACGAGGTGCTCTTCCCGGAGCGCGAGTCCGCCGTGCGGCTGGCGATGCGGCTGGCGGCCAAGAACCTCTTCGAGTACCTGCCGCTCGGCGAGGAGCACGGGGTCGAGGAGATCGCCACCCCGGCGCGATTCGTCGGCAAGAGCCTCGCCGAGCTCGCACTCCCGGACCGCTACGGCTCGACCGTGCTCGCGGTGCGCAAGGCGGGGGGGCGCGAGGTGCTGGTCGGTCCCGGCGCCGACTACGTCGTCACCGCCGAGGACCTGCTCGTCGTCCTCGCACCGAACGAGGCGCTGCAGAAGCTGCAACAGCTCTGAGCGCGCGCCGTCAGGAGCGGCGGAAGCACGAGAGCAGGTGGTCGTCGACCACGCCCACCGCCTGCATCCAGGCGTAGACGATGGTCGAGCCGACGAACTTGAAACCGCGGCGTTGCAGCTCGCGGGAGAGGGCGTCGGACTCCGGAGTGCGTGCCGGCACTTCGGCCATGGTGCGCCAGGCGTTGCGGCGCGGGGCGCCGCCGACCGCGTCCCGGGCGAGCGCGCCGAGCGACCCGCCGGCCTCGCGCAGCGCCAGGTACGCCCGCGCGTTGCCGATCGCCGCCGCCACCTTGGCCCGGTTGCGCACGATCCCGGGATCGGCGAGCAGCGCCGCCACCTTCGCCTCGCCGTAGCGCGCGATCCGCTCCGGGTCGAAGCCGTCGAAGGCGCGCCGGTAGCCCTCGCGCTTGCGCAGGATGGTGATCCAGGCGAGCCCCGCCTGCGCTCCCTCGAGCAGCAGCATCGCGAACAGGTGCCGCTCGTCTTCCGACGGGGTCCCCCACTCCTCGTCGTGGTAGGCGACGTAGAGCGGATCGCTGCCGGCCCACGGGCAGCGCGGCGGGGCCGAGATCTCCGCCGCTACCACTCGACCCGCACCTCGCTGCGCAGCTCGAAGCCGGCGTAGGCGCTGGCGGCGAGCAGGCTGCGGGCCACGCGCTCCGCCTCCTCCTTCTGGGCGCGGCTGGCCACGCAGCCGGCGAGCCGGGCGCGCCCCCTCTTCGGGCGGTCGTCGATCTCGAGCCAGAGCGACGCGCCGGCGAGCCCGGGGGCAGCCGCGAGCGCCGCGTCGAGCTCCGCCGCGCGCGCGGCGCGCAGGTCCTCGCCCGGCCCGGCGTGCTCCGGCGCGAGCGGCGCGGCCGGGGAGAGCGCGGCCACCGCGGCCGACGACCGCAACGCGGGGTCGTCGGTGGCGAAGACCACGAGCCGCCCTTCGCCCGACTCGGGGCGCGCCGCGAGCAGCCGGGTCACGCGGAAGCCGGGCTCGACCCGCGCCGCGATCTCCGCCTCGAGCATGCGGGCCCGCGCGATCCGCGCCCAGGCCGGGCCCGAGCCGCCGGCCCGCAGGCGCAGCGCGCAGTCGGGCGTCCCCACCAGGAGGCGCCCGCCGAGCTCCGGCTCGGCGCGGGCCACGAGGTCGAAGCCGCGGTTCGCGACGCCCGCCTCCTCCTCGACCACGCAGGCGACGTCGCCGTCGGGGAGCACGTCGGCGCCCGCCATGGCGCCGCGCCCGCACGGCCCTCCCCAGGGGGCGTCCTCGAGCGACGGCCGCGGGGCCGGTCCCTCGGTGCCCGCCGGACGCACGAGGAGCAGGTCGAGCTCGCTCCCCCGCCGCCGCACGAGCTGGACGCGGAACCCCTCGCGCGCCCTCTCGCGCAGCCGGTCCTGCTGGCGGGAGCGCTGGTGGAACGGCTCGCTCAGCCACTCGAGGGCGGCCGGAGGCGCGACCGCGGGTCCGAGCTCGACGAGCGCCGACTCGAGCGCCATCGGCACGACCCGTGTGAGCCGGCTGGCCACGGCCGGGTCCTCCGCGATCTGGGCCATCCAGCTCTTGCGCCCGCGGTTGGCGAGGACGGCGTAGTCGCGCCGCGCCGCCTCGTCCCCGGTCCGCTCGAAGGCGGCGTGGAAGTGGCTTCCCTCGTGGGAGAAGCGGACCAGGCGGAAGCCGTCGCGGCCGTGGGCGGCCACGATCTCGCCCACCCCGACGTGGGTGCGGGCGTGGAGGAGGCGGTACTCGCGCGGCGGGGCCGGCCCGCCCGCCGGCCGTGCCATCACCACGAAGACCTGCCCGGTGTGGTCGGCGAGGCCGGCCGAGTAGGGGCGCCGGTCGAGGAGAGCGTCGAGGAGCCCGCCGTCGCCGCCCGCGAGCGCGGTCACCTCGAAGCCGAGCGCCGCCAGGCGGTTCACGTTCCGCTCCAGGCTCCCCTCCACCTCGAGCTCGGTGTCGCGGGCCGTGGTCGGGACCACCACGCGGTGCTCCCAGCGCAGCTGGGCGATGGCCGGCGCCGGCAGCAGCGCAACGAGGACGGCCGCGGCAAGGGGCGAGCGGAGGCGGAAGGGCAGCTCTGCACGGCGCACGGGGCGTGGCTCCTCTCGTCGACGGGCGGCGTGGGCGCGGCGCGGCCGGACCCGCCGCCGTCTAGGGGTCGATGATCAGTTTCGGGTCGAGCTGGACGATCGAGCCGTCCTGGCGCACGACGACGATCGAGTAGGCGAACTCTCCCTGCTTGAGGGCGTGCTTCGCCTTCTCCAGCACGCACCGCGCCCCGGAGCAGGCGGGGTCCTCCGGCGGGCGGTTGGACACCGGGTCCTTGAAGGCGACGAGGAGGAGCCGGACATCCTCGCCCCCGGTCCAGACGACCCGGCTCTTCCCCTTGCGGATGCGCACGCAGTCGGGGCTCGCCGTCGCGTCCCTGTCCACGGCGATCGGCACTTCCTTGCCCGTCTGCAGCGGGCAGGGAGCCGGCGTGGGCGCCGGTGGGACCTGCGCCGACAGCGCGCCTCCCGTCACCAGGAAGGTGAAGATGGTCGACGCGAAGAGCGCCGTCGTTCGGGACATGGAGACCTCCAGGACGGATCGCTCCGCCGGTTCACCTACGGGCCGGGATGGCTGGCGCGCATTCTGCCGAAGCGGGGGTCGGATTTCAACCGCGCGAGCTCGGGGTCGCGCGCCATCTCGGAGACCGGATAGCCGTTCGCGGCGGCGCGGGCGAGCAGCTCCCATCCGGCCTCGTCCTCCCCCGCGGCGAGCCGCACCAGCGCCACCTGGTAGAGGGTGTAGGCACCCTCCGGGTCGGCGGCGAGCGCCGCGTCGGCCTCGGACCGTGCGCGAGCGTGCTCCCCCGAGTGGGCCAGGGCCAGCGCGAGTCCGGTGCGCGCGTCCGCGTCGCGCGGGGTCACGGCGACGTCCGCCGCGAGCAGCTCGATGGCGCGGCGATACGCGCTCGCTGCCTCCCGCCCATCGGGATCGGCCCAGCGCAGGGCATCGCCGAGGTTGAGCCAGAGCACGCCTCTCTCCGGCTGCAGCGCGAGGGCCCGCTCGTAGGCCGGGACCGCCTCCCCGTAGCGGCCGAGGGAGAAGAGGCAGGTGCCGAGGTTGGAGAGCGCCGAGGCGGTCGGGCGGATCGCGATCGACCGCTCGTACTCGGCGATCGCCTCTTCGTGGCGACCGGCCTGCTGCAGAGCGGCCCCGAGGTTGGCCAGCGCGCGGGTGTTGTCGGGCGAGAGCCGGACCGCGGCGCGGAACGACTCGATCGCCGCCGCGAGCTCGCCGCGCAGGAGCTGGAAGACGCCGAGGTGGCTGTGCGTTGCCCACCAGCCCGGCTGGATCTGGATCGCCCGCCGGTAGGCCGCCTCCGCCTCGGCGGCCAGGCCTTGCCGCTCGAGCGCCGAAGCCAGGCCGAGGTGGGCCTCGACCGCGTTGGGCTGCAGGGCCAGGGCCTGTCGAAACTCGGCCGCGGCCTCCGCCGGCCGGCCGAGCAGGAGCTCGAGCCGGCCGCGCGTCTCGCGCACCGGGCCGAGATCCGGCGCGAGCTCCGCGGCGCGGCGTCCCGCCTCGAGGGCGCGCTCGGCCCAGACCCGGTCCGCGGTGAGGGTGCGCTTCGCGAGATAGGCGCGCGCCAGGGCCGCCTGGACCGGGGCCGAGCCGCCGAGCTCCTCGAGAATCCGGATCGCCGCGTCCACCGAAGCCTCGTTCTCGTAGCGGCGCAGGTGTCCGAGGGCCTCGAGGTAGCGATCCCCCGCCACGTCCTCTTCCGCGACCGCCGGGAGGGCCGGCGTGCCCCCCCCGAGCGCCGCGGCGGCCCTCCTCGCCACCTCGTCCTGGAGGTCGAAAAGACGCGCGGCCGACCCTTCGGCCGCGCCCGCGGCGAGTTGACGGCCGTCCGCTGCGAGCACCGCGAAGGTGGCGCGCACCCGCTCCCCCTCGAACTGCAGCGAGCCGCGCAGGAGCACTTCCGCCCCGGTGCGGCGGGCGAGGGCGGCGAGGTCTCCTGCCGCCTCGTCGACCGCCGGGGCCGGCAGGACGGCGAGCCCCGCATCCGCGCCGAGGCGCGCGCTCACCGTCTCCGCGAAGCCCTCGCCGATGAGCGCTCCCGCCGGCCGTCCGCTCAGGTCGCGGAAGGGGAGGACGGCGACGCGGCGCACGGCGGCGGCGGCCTGCCCCGGCGCTCCCGTGGCGGACCGATCCCCGAGCAGCCAGACGACCCCCGCGCCCCCCGCCAGGAGGAGCACCGCGGCGGCGAGGGCGGCCGCTCGCCCCCGCCCGCTCCGCAGCCGGCCGAAGACCGGGGCGGCCCGTCCTCCGCCGCTCCGATCGACCTCGTCGCGCACCGCCGCGAGCGCCCGGGCGAGCTCGCGCGTGGTGGCCCAGCGCGCCTCGGGGGCCTTGGCGAGACAGCGCCGCACGATCGCCCCGAGCGCCCCGGGGATCCGCGGGTTGCGGCGCGAGGGATCCTCGGGCTCGTGGTGCAGGATCGCGCTGAGGGTGTCGAGGGGGGTGGCCCCGCGAAAGGGGCGCTCGCCGGTGAGCATCTCGTAGAGGATGGTGCCGAACGCGAACTGGTCCGA
>JAHDVN010000526.1 GCA_023384635.1 Thermoanaerobaculia bacterium | reverse complement strand
AGTTTTTTGCAAGTCCGGTTTTGGTGGCGGTGGGCGCCTGGCGAGGCGCGCGGAACGACGCACCTTCGAGGGTGAGGCAGTAGGCGTTATGACGCAGCCGATCGAGAGTCGCCGAGGCGAGCAGCCGGTTGGCCGGGAAGGCCTGGTCCCACTCTGGGTAATCGAGGTTGCTGGTGACGACGGTGGCGCACCGCTCGTAGCGCTCGGCGATGATGTCGTGCAGGTCTTCGTCGGCGGGTGGGCGAAGGGGCTTGAGGCCGAAGTCATCGATGATGAGCAGCGGCACGCGAGCGAGGTTGGCCAGTTTGCGCTCGTAGCCGCCGATGGCGCGCGCTGCGTTCAGGCTGGCCGTGAGGGCAGTGCAGGTGAAGAAGGCGACGTCGATGCCCTGTCGAACGGCGGCGTGGCCCAGCGCCTGCGCGAGGTGGCTCTTGCCGGTGCCGCAGGGCCCGACGATGAGCACCGGGGCGCACTCGTGCACGTAGTGCCCGGTGGCCAGGTCATGCACGAGGGCGCGATTGAGCCCGGGCAGGCGATCGAAGTCGAACTGTTCGAAGGTCTTGGTGGCGCGAAACTGTGCGCGGCGCAGTCGCGTGGAGAACTTCTTCTGATCGCGCCGGGCGATCTCGTCGCCGATCAACATGGCGAGGAACTCGGTGTAGGCGAGTTTGGCGTCGATCGCCTGGCGGTTGCGGGCTTCGAGCGAGTCGAGGATGCCCGAGAGGCGAAGCTGCTTCAGTTGCGGGGCCAGTTCCGGGATGGGGTTCACGCGTGGTGCTCCTGTGGATCAATGCAGCCGACCGGGCTGCGCGGCAAAGTGGTCGGCGGCGTCGCGCGCAAAGCGCGCGCGGCTGCCGTGGCGAGTGTCGGGTTCGATGCTCGCGTTGAGGTCTGCTCGCAGGTCGTGGCCGCCGGCGAGGATGGTCTTGACGGTGCGGTAATGCGGCGAGCCGTGCGCCAGTGCGCGCAGGCACGCCGCCTCCAGGCGAGTCGGCGTGAACTGCTCGGCAAGGCGCAAAACGCCTTGGGCTGCGCGCAGCTTCTCGAGGATGCGATCGCCCAACAGGTGGCCAACGAGGTTCTCGCACGCCGGGCCGATGCGCTGGGCCTGCTCGAGGCACCAGTGGCGGTCGTGTGCGAGAAAGCGCGCGGCGTTGGGCGGCAAGTGGTCGGCAACGGTGATGCGTTCGCCGGCCCGTTGGGCACGCCGGTGCGTGACGAGGTGGCGGTAGTCCTCGTAGAGGGCGATGGCGTTGTCGGTGGCGCGCAGCCACAGCTTGTGCCCGACCAGTGCGAAGGGCGCCGAGTACAGCGCGTAGGCGTGCTTGACGTGGCAGTCGCTGTGCACGGTGACCCGGTGCCAGGTACCGAGGTCTGGCGCAATCGCCGGCAGCGCGCGCATCAACGGGCGTTCGAGCGCAAAGAGCTCCAGCGGCTTGCGTCGTGTCATGCCGTGCTCGCGCACGCCGGCCTCGAGCATCACCCAATCGCGTGCCTGGCGGTTCAGGTCGGTCAGATCGCGGAAGGTGCGCAGCGGCAAGAAGTTGGTCTTGACGTACTTGACGCCGGCCTCGACGACGCCCTTCAACTGTGGCTCTCGCGGTGGGCACGCATCGATTCGAAAGCCGTAGCCCTGGGCGCATTCGGCGTAGGCGCGCTGCACCGTCGGCTCGGTACGGCAGGCCTTGACGATCGCGCACTTGGCGTTGTCGATGACCAGTCGGCGCGGTACCGCTCCGAACCACTCGAAGGCGCGGCGGTGGCACCCCAGCCAGGTCGCCACCGTCTGGTCCCAGA
>JAHDVN010000525.1 GCA_023384635.1 Thermoanaerobaculia bacterium | reverse complement strand
GGTGCTCCTGCACCTGCCGATGGAGGCGGTGGAGGGAGACGACCCCGGCCCCGGCGCCCTCTGGCTGGGGATGGGGGAGGCCGAGCTCGTGGCGACCACCGAGGCGGCGCTCGCGGCGGTGCCGGGGGCGGTGGGGGTCAACAACCACATGGGCTCGGCGGTGACCGCCGACGCGCGGGCGATGGCGGCGGTGCTGGGTCTCGCGCGCGAGCGGGGGCTCTACTACCTCGACTCGCGCACCACGCCGGAGACGGTCGGCTTCCGCGTCGCCCGCGAGCTCGGGCTGCCCGCGGCCGAGCGCCAAGTCTTCCTCGACGACACGCTCTCGCACGAGGCGATCCACGCCGAGTTCGACCGCCTGCTGGCGCTCGCCGCCGCCGAGGGGAGCGCGATCGCCATCGGCCACCCGCACGCCGCCACCTTCGAGCTGCTCGCCGAGGAGGTGCCGAAGGCGCGGGCGGCCGGCTTCCGCTTCGTCCGGCTCTCCGCGCTGCTGGTGCGCTGAAGCGCGCCGCTACTCGTGCCGCAGCGCCTCGACCGGGCGCCGCGCCAGCGCGCCGAGGCTGGCGCCCAGGCCCGCCGCGGCGGCGAGCAGCACGGTGCCGGCGAGCGCCACCGCCACCGGGAGCGGGTCGAGCGCCCAGCGGACCTCCATGCCGTGGGTGAGGACGGCCCAGGAGAGGAGGAGCGCGGCGGCGGTGCCGATCGCCCCGGCGACGAGGCCGACGAGGCCGTACTCGAGGGCGAGCGCGGCCACCACCTGCCGGCGCCCCATGCCGAGCGCCTTGAGCAGCGCCACCTCGCGGCCGCGCCGCGCCGAGGCGGCGCCGATGGCGCCGGCCAGGATGGCGATCCCGGCCACCACCGTGAAGCCGCCGAGGAAGCGCACCCCGAGACCGATCCGCCGCATCACCGCGGCGACCTTCTCGAGCAGCTCGCGCACCTGCAGCAGGGTGACGTTCGGGAAGTCGCGGGCCAGCGCGTCCTGGGCCCGCTGCTCGCCGCCGGCCGGGAAGCGCGCGGTGGCGAGCCGCTGCTGCGGCGCCCCGTCCAGCACCCCGGGCTCGACGACGAGGAAGAAGTTGATCCCGAACGACTCCCAGCGCACGCGCCGCAGGCTCGTCACGACGAGCTCGACCGGGACGCCCTGCACGTCGAAGGCGAGGCGCGAGCCGAGGGCGAGGCCGAGGTCGCGCGCGAACTCCTCCTCCACGGAGACTTCGGCGCGCTCCGGGTCGGACCAGAGGGCGCCGGCGACGAGGGTGTTGTCGTCGGGGAGCCGCTCGAGGTAGGTCAGCCGCTGCTCGCGGGTGAGCGCCCAGCGGCGTTCGCCCCGCTCCTGTCCGGTCCGTTCGGCGAGCTCGGCGGCGGCGACGCCGTCGATCGCCGCCCGGCGCGCCATCCCCACCGGCACCGAGTCGAGCGCCTGCGCCCCGAGCTCGCCCCGGCGCCGTTCCAGCGGCGGCCCCTGGGCGGTCTGGATGTCGACGAGGAAGGCGTTCGGCGCCCCGGCCGGGATCTCGGCGAGGAGCTGGCGGGAGAGCTGCCGCTGGACGAGGGAGAGCGCCAGGACGACCATCACGCCGAGCCCGAGCGAGACCACGGCGCCGAGGGTGGCGGCGCCGGGGCGCCCGAGCGCGGCGAGGCCGTAGCGCCAGGCGACGCCGAGACCGCGCCGCGGGGCGCGCCGGGAGAGGGCCGCGAGGCCGCGCGCCGCGGCCCAGAGGAGCGCGGCCAGGAGCGCCAGCCCGCCGGTGAAGGCGAAGCCGAGCGCGAGCGAGCGGGCCTGGGCGGAGG
>JAHDVN010000059.1 GCA_023384635.1 Thermoanaerobaculia bacterium | reverse complement strand
TGGCGGGAGATCCCACCCGGGGAGGCCTCCGCGCTCTGCGCCGGGGCGCACGACCTCGCCCTGGCGATGGCCGCGGACGCGGGCGATCCGGCGCTCGCGGCGCGGGTGGCGGCGGAGATCGCCCCCTGGACACCGGAGCGGCTGGCCGGCGAGAGCGGGCGCTTCGCCGCCGCCTACCGGCCGATCGCCATCCTGCCGCCGGACCGCTACCTCTCGGTGGTGGTGCAGGCGACCGAGGGGTGCACCTGGAACCGCTGCACCTTCTGGTCCTGCTACCTGGGGCGGCCGGTCCGGGGGCGGGAGGGGGCGGAGCTCGCGCGCCACGTGGCGCGGGTCAAGGGGCTCCTCGGGCGCGACCTCGCGCGGCGTCGGAGCGTCTTCCTCGCCGACGGCAACGCGCTGGCGCTCGGCCAGCGGCGGCTGCGGCCCCTTTTCGAGCTCCTGGCGCGCGAGCTCCCGGGCCGGCCGGTGGCGAGCTTCGTCGACGTCTGGAGCGGCGAGCGGCACGACCCGGCCGACTGGGACGAGCTCGCCCGCGCCGGACTCGAACAGGTTTACGTGGGAATGGAGACCGGGCTCGACGAGCTGCTGGCGCTGGTGCGCAAACCGGGGAGCGCCGCCGAGTGCGAGAGCTTCGTGGCGGCCCTCAAACGGGCCGGGATCGCCGTGACGCCGATCGTGATGGTCGGGCTCGGCGGCGAGGGCCACCGGGCGGCGCACCGGGCGGCGACGCTCGCCTCGCTCGCGCGCATGCCGCTCGACCGCCGCGACCTCGTCTACCTCTCGCCGTTCGTCGAGGAGCCGGGCTCGGCCTACGCCGCCGAGCGGGAGCGGCTCGGCCTCGGGCCGATGGGGGAGACGGAGATTGCGGCCGAGGTCACCGCGATCGCGGCGGCGCTGCGCGCGCGGGGCCTGCGGGTCGGCCGCTACGACATCCGGGAGTTCTTCTACTGAGGTGCTTCTAGGCCGCGGGCCGCGAGCCCACGGCCACCAGCTGGCGCACCAGGGCGACGTTGTCCCGGTGTCCGGTCAGGCGCGCCGTGACCTTGCCGCGCAGCGGGTAGCCGAGCAGGTAGAGGTCGCCCACGATGTCGAGGATCTTGTGGCGCACGAACTCGTCCGGGAAGCGCAGCTCGGTGTTCACCACGTGGTCGTCACCCACGAGGATGAAGTTGTCGAGGCGGCCGCCCGAGCCGAGGCCGACCTCGTTGAGCATCTTGAGGTCGCGCAGGAAGCCGAAGGTGCGCGCCGGCGCGATCTCGGTCTTGTAGGTGTCGAAGTCGGTCAGCGTGAACTCGTAGAACTGCTCGCCGATCGGCGGCGGATAGCGCAGGAGATAGGAGACCGCGAAGCCGTCGTACGGCTCGACGGAGAGGCGCTTGTCGCCCGTCGCCGTGACCTCGTACCTCCGGTCGACGACCACCTCGCGCCGCGGCCGGTCCTGGTCCTCGAGGCCGATCTGCTCGAGCGTGCGGCAGAAGTCGGCGGCGGAGCCGTCGAGCACCGGCACCTCGGCGTGCAGCTTGACGAGGAGGTTCGTGACCCCGGCGGCGTGGAGGGCGGAGAGGAGGTGCTCGACGGTGCGCACCTGGGCCGTGTCGCGCGCGAGCGTCGTCGCGTAGTCGGTGTCGCCGACCGCCGAGACGTGCGCGGGAATCACCGTGCCGCTCGGCAGCGAGAGGAAGTGGATCCCCGAGTCGGGCGGCAGCGGCTGCAGCACCATGCCCGTCCGGCCCCCCGAGTGGAGGCCGAGGCCGTAGACGACCGTGCTGTGGCGCAGGGTGCGCTGCGGCTCCGTCCCGGTGCGCAGGAGCGAGAGGAGGGGCGGGGGCGAGAGCCGGTGCTCCCCCTCGTCGGGGAAGATCGGCGGCTCCGGATGCGCGCCGGCCACCGCGGCGCGCCGGTGCTCCAGCGCGGCGCGGAACGCCTCGAGCGACTGGGCGTAGGTGAGCGGCTTCTCGAGGTAGTCGAAGGCTCCCATCTTGATCGCCTTGACCGCGGTGGAGGTGGTGCCGTGGCCGGACATCATGAGCACCGTGGCGTGGGGGTCGAGGGCGCGGATCGCCTGCAGGGTCGCGAGCCCGTCGCGGTCCGGGAGCCAGATGTCGAGGAAGACGACGTCGGGGCGGTGGGCGGCGTAGAGGACCAGCGCCTCCTCGCCGCTGCCGGTGCGGAGACACTCGACGCCGCCGTCCGCGAGCACTCCGGCGAGGGTGTCGAGGATCGCGGGCTCGTCGTCGACGATCAGGGCTCGGGGCTGCATGGCGCTCCTCTCTCGGGGTCGCGGGGCCCCCCGCATGTTACCCGCCCGGGTGGGCCGCCCCAAGGGGAGCTGCGCTAGGCTCGCGCCGCCGCCGGGAGCGGCGCGAGGAGGCGAGATGGCGAAGACGGCGGGGGAGGCGACGGCAAAGCGGGGTCTGCGGTGGGCGCTCTGGGTGGCCGCGTTCCTCCTGATGGTGGCGGCGGCGGTCCACCAGCGGCGCACGGGGCCGACCCACCCGTTCCGGGGAGCGGTGGCGCTGGACGGGGAGACGATCTCCTTCCGCCTGCCGCGCAGCGCAGTCTCCGGCCACGACGCCGTGCTCTCGGTCGCGGCCCCGGCCGGGGTCGAAGGGACGCTGCGCTGGCGCCGCCTGCGCAGCGACGACGACTGGCACGAGACGGAGCTCGCCCGGGAGGGGGAGCGCCTTTCCGGCGCCCTTCCCACCCAGCCGCCCGCCGGCAAGGTCGAGTACCGGCTGCTCCTCGGCTCCCCGAGGGGCGAGGCGTCGATCCCGGCAGCGGGGGAGGAGGCGATCGTGCTCCGCTTCCGTGGTGCGGTTCCGGCCTGGCTGCTGCTGCCCCACGTGCTCACGATGTTCGTGGCGATGCTGGTCGCGGTGCGGGCCGGCCTGGGGGCTCTCTTCGCCGCGGCCGGGACGGCGCGGCTGGCGCGCTGGGCGCTCGGCGGCATCACCCTCGGGGGGATGATCCTCGGTCCCCTCGTCCAGCAGCGGGCGTTCGGCGCGCTCTGGACGGGCTGGCCCCTCGGCGGGGACCTCACCGACAACAAGACGCTGGTGATGTGGCTGGCCTGGATCGTGGCCGTGCTCGCGGTCCGCCCGGGGGCAGGGGAGCGGCGCCCGTGGGCGCGGCTCCTGCTCGCTGCCGCCACCGTCGTGACGCTGGCCGTCTACCTCGTCCCCCACAGCCTGCGCGGCAGCGAGCTCGACTTCCGAGCGCTCGAGGGCGGGGTCTCGCCGACCGAGGCGGTCCGCACCGGGCGCCCCGAGGCTCCGCGCTAGGGGGAAGAGGGGCCAGCCGCGCTTGCCGCGGCGGGGAGCTGCGGATAAAATGATCGTCAACTCATGAGCTCCGAACCGATCGCCCGCGACCTCCCCCCGACCGAGACGAACCCCCCCGCCGCCCGGGGCGGCCTGGCCGCGCTGGCGGCCCGGGCCACCGCGGAGAGCGAAGCCCTCTGGAGCCTCGACCGGGAGTGGCCGGACGAGACCCTCAAGGGGCGTGCCTACCGGGCCCGGCGGCTGCGGATCCGCCTCCTGCGCCACGCCGTGCAGGGTCTCTTCCTGGCGCTGGTGCTCTGGATCGGCTTCGACTTCGTGCGCTGGGTGCGCGGGCTCGAGGTGGGGCGGATCGTCGGCGAGCGGCCCCCCGGCGTCGACGGCTTCCTGCCGATCTCGGGGCTCATGAGCCTGCGCCACCTCTTCCACACCGGCGAGATCAGCCCGGTCCATCCGGCGGCGCTCGTGATCCTGCTGCTGGTGATCGGGATGAGCCTCCTGGTGAAGAAGGCGTTCTGCTCCTGGGTCTGTCCGGTGGGCGCGGTCTCCGAGGCGCTCGACTCCCTCTCGCGGCGGCTCTTCCGGCGGCGGATCTCGCTGCCGCGCTGGCTCGACCTGCCGCTCCGGTCGCTCAAGTACCTGCTGCTCGGCTTCTTCGCCTGGGCGATCTTCTTCCAGATGACGCCGGCGCTGATCGCGGAGTTCCTCGCCGCGCCGTACAACCGGGTGGCCGACATCAAGATGCTCTACTTCTTCGAGAACCTCTCGCCCTTCGCGGGGAAGGTGCTCGTGGGGCTGGCGGCGCTCTCCCTCCTGGTCCCGTACGCCTGGTGCCGCTACCTCTGCCCGTACGGCGCGCTGCTCGGGATCACGTCGCTGCTGGCGCCGTTCAAGATCGTGCGCCACGCGCCGTCGTGCATCGACTGCGGCCTCTGCGCCAAGGCCTGCCCGGCGCGCCTGCCGGTGGACCGCCTGCAGCGGATCCACTCCGACGAGTGCTTCGGCTGCCTCTCCTGCACCGCCGATTGCCCGGTGCCGCGGGCGCTGCGGCTGGAGTCGCCGCGCTGGTACGCGCGGCCGCTCCGGCCCGCGGTCGCCGCGGTGGCGCTGGTCGCCCTCTTCGGTGCCGGCGTGCTCGCGGCGCGCCTCACCGGCAACTGGCAGAACAGCGTGCCGGATGCCGAGTACCTGCACCGGATCCACGAGCTCGACGGCCCCCAGTACGATCACCTCCGCTGAGGCGGCCGCCCCGTTCCGCTAGACTCGCGGCGCCGCGCATGCGAGCGCGGCGGGGAGCGGCGATGGCGCGCAAGCAGAGGGTCTACCGGGTCATCTTCCACAACCAGGGACAGGTGGTCGAGCTCTACGCCCGCCAGGTCTCCCAGGGGAGCCTCTTCGGCTTCGTCGAGGTCGAGGACCTGATCTTCGGCGGCCGCTCGCAGGTCGTGGTCGATCCCTCGGAGGAGAGCCTGCGGGCGGAGTTCGGGGAGACCAAGCGCCTCTTCGTCCCCCTCCACGCGATCGTGCGCATGGAGGAGGTCGAGCGCGAGGGGACGCCGCGGATGCGCGCCGCCCCCGAAGGGACGGGGGTCGTCCGGGCCTTCCCGGTGCCGATCGTCAAGCCCCCGGGCGGGCCCGCCCGCTGACCTCCAGCCCCCCTTCGAGCTCGAGCAGGTAGCGCTTCCACGGCAGCCCGCCGCCGTAGCCCACGAGGCGGCCGTCGGCCCCGACCACGCGGTGGCAGGGGACGATCACCGGCACCGGGTTCGCGCCGCAGGCCTGCGCCACCGCCCGCACCGCCGCCGGCCGGCCGATGCGCCGCGCCAGCTCCCCGTAGGAGATCGTCGACCCGTACGGGATGCGGCAGAGCTCCTCCCAGACCCGCAGCTGGAACGGCGTGCCGGCGAGCGCGAGCGGCAGGTCGAACTCCCGGCGCGACCGAGCCGCGTACTCCTCGAGCTGGGCGACCAGCGGTCCCTGCCCGCGCGAGGTCCCGGTCGCGGCGCGTCCGCGGGGACCGGGCGGGCGCGGGATCGCGGCCGCGCCCGGCGGCGACTCCTCGGGGAGGAGGAGGCCGGCGAGCTGCCCGCGGGCGTCGAAGCGGGCGCGGAAGGTGCCGAGGCGGGTGGCGAGCGGGGCGAAGGCGTCGGACATGGCGGGAGGCTCCGGAGAGAGCGCCGCGGGCGGCAGGGGGTGACCGGCGCGGGCGGCGGCGCGATAGGCGGTGGGAGTCAGGCCGGTCTCGCGGCGGAACGTCTCGTGGAAGGTCGAGGCGCTGCCGAAGCCGGCGGCGAAGGCGATGTCGAGCACCGGCCGCTCCGTCTCGGCGAGGGCGCGGGCGGCCGCCGCCACGCGCACGGTGCGCAGGAAGCTCGCCGGCGAGCAGCCGGCGTGGCGGCTTAAGACATCCCCCATCCGGGTTGTGCCGTAGCGCCAGGAGATGTCGAGGTAGCCGATGCGATGGATGGGCGCCGGGGAGAGGCGCTCGCGGGCGACGAGCTCGGCGACCACCTGCCGGTCGGGGCGGGAGCGGGGGGCGGGGGGGCTCACGGAGCGGATGCTACCCGGCTCCGCCCGGGCGGTCCTCCGGTTTCTTTCGCACCGCGCCCCGGGGCAGGGTAGCATCCGCGCCCCAGGAGGAACCCCCGATGCCCCATCGCCCGCTCGCCGGTCTCCAGGCCGCCGTGCTCTCCGAGCTGCGCCATCTCGCCGGCATCGCCGCGACCCCGCACCGCCTCGAGCGGCGCGCCCCGAACCTCTCCGGCTGGAGCGTCGGCGAACAGATCGAGCACCTCGCTGTGGTCGACTCCCAGGTGCTCGCCGTCCTCGGCCGCCTGCTCGAGGCGCCCGACCACGAGCGCGCCCGCCGGCCGAACCTCGCCGGACGCTTGGTGCTCGCCGTCGGCTGGATCCCGCGGGGGGTGGGCAAGGCGCCTTCGGCCTCGCGGCCGGAGGGGCGGGATGCACGGGCCCTCCAGGCACTGCTCGGCGAGGTGGAGCAGGGCTTCGTGGCCCTCGGCCTGCGCCTGCCGCAGCTCGCCCGCTGCCGCGCCCGCGCCCGCCACCCCCGCCTCGGCTGGCTCGACGGCCGCGAGTGGCTCCGGTTCGTCGAGCTCCACCAACGGCACCACCTGCGGATCGTGCGCGCGATCGAACGGGCGGCCGGCTGAGGCTCAGGCGCGGGCGGCGCGGAGGACGGCGGCGAGCGGGGCGAGAAGCGGCACGTCGGCAGGTGCCCAGTCGAGGTCGCCGAGCTCGTCGGGTCCGAGCCAGCGCACCGCGTCGTGCTCGTGGGGGTGCGGCTCGCCGCCGACGATCCGGCAGAGATAGACCGTGAGCTCGATCTCCCGCTCGCCGTGCGGAGCGCGGCCGGTTCCGAGCAGCTCGCGCACCTCGATCTCGACTCCGAGCTCCTCGCGAATCTCCCGCCGCAGCGCCTCGGGCGGGCTCTCGCCCGGCTCCACTTTGCCGCCCGGGAACTCCCAGAGGAGCGGCAGCGGCATCGCCGCCGAGCGCCGCGCCGCGAGGCAGCGGCCGCCGGCGACGATCGCCGCGCCCACCACGCGCAGGGCCTCCGGACCGGCTCGCACCGCGCGAGGCTAGCAGGTCGCGCGGCTGCCCGGCTCGTCGCGGCGGGTTAGGATCGAACCGAGAATCCCCTCGCCCGACCCGGAGGTGCGACCATGAACCCGACCTCGAACGCCACTCCCCGCTCGCACCCGCCGGTGCCGTCGCGAACCGCGCTCGCTCTCCTGCTCGGCGCCGGACTCGTGGCGCTCGCCGCCGCACCGGCTCTCGCCCAGCGCGAGTGCCTCGCGGCCGGACCGGAGCCGTACATCTGCACGGTGGAGATCGAGGTCTCGCGCTCCGGGGAGCGCCCCCGCCGGCTCGACCCGGGCCGGGGGCTCCGCCTCGCGAGCGGCGATACCGCCGAGCTGCGCATCGAGGCGTTCGACCAGTCCGACCGGCGCTTCCCGGCCGACCGCGCCGGCTTCGTGCTGGAGCCGTCGCGCCGCTGCGAGCGCGACGCGGTCGAGATCGACGAAGTGGGACGGGGCGTCTTCCGGGTCGAGGCGAAGCGCGGCCGCGGCAGCTGCGATCTCCTCCTCTGGGTGCCCGGGAACCTGAACCTGGAGTGGACGGTGCCGGTCGAGCTGCGGCCTCTGGGTTCCGGCGGCTTCAGCCGGGCGCAGGCGGAGGTCGTCGCCGCCTCGCTCTACCGGGCGATCCTCGGGCGCGAGGGAGATCCCCAGGGACTCGCCGGAGCGGTGGCCGAGATCCAGCGCGGGCGCCTCTCGACCCAGGTGGAGGCGATGGCGCGCAGCGACGAATTCCGGCGCGAGCGCGCCGGCCTGCCCGCCGCGCGGCTGCTCGAGGACCTCTACCAGGGCCTGCTCGGGCGGGCGCCGGACCGCGACGGCGAGCGCCGCTACCTGCGCGAGGTCGAGCGCGGCGGTGTCGCCTCCGTGGCGCTGGACATCCTCCGCTCGGAGGAGTTCGAGCGGCGGCTGAAGGGCGATCTGCGCTAGCCCGGGTTTCTCACTGGGGTTCGTCGCGAGGGGCCGGAGCTGCCTGTGGCTGCAAGGCGCGCGACCGAGGGCCCCGCAGGCGGACCTGAACGGTCCGTCGAGGAGCCCGACCGAGCGCAACGCCGCAGACGCGGGCAGATCCGGTCCCGCAGTAGAAGCTCGGTGAGAAATCCGGGCTAACGCCCGCGGCGCAGCGCCGAGATCGCGGCCAGCGCGAAGAGGGCGCCGGCCAGCGGGAGCGGTCCCTCGAAGGCGACCACGATGGCGCCGGCCACCAGGCTGAAGCCGGCGAACATCGTTCCGCGCATGCCGGCGAACGGGTTTTCCGGCGGGCGGGAGGTCGCGGCCTCGAGCGCCTTCAGGCCGGTGGAGATGAGCGCCGGCACCTTGACCACGGTGTCGAGCAGCTCGGGGGCGCCCCGGAGCCCCTCCTTGGCCATGCGCAGCGGGTTGTACTGGTGGAAGAGGACGCCGCTGAGGTGGCGGTGCGAGATCGCCGCCACGTCGAGGTTCGGGTCGAGCATGCGGCCGACGCTCTCGAAGGTGATGATCGCCTTGACCATCAGCACCAGCTCGACGGGGAAGTACATGCGGAAGCGCACCCCGCGGGCGAGCGACTCCAGGATCAGCTGGCCGAGGGACGACGCGGCGGCGGTGCGGTGCCGCCGCCAGCGCCGGGAGACGTCCTCGACCTCGCGGCAGAAGCCCTGGGGGTCGGCCTTGGGGCCGGGGCTCGCGATCCCCGCGAGGTAGCGCGCCGCGTGCTCGGCGTCGCCAGTCACCAGGCAGTAGTAATAGAGGAGGAGGTGGCGCCGCAGCCCCTCGTCGAACCGTCCCACCTGCCCGAGGTCGAGGAAGCCGACCTTCGGCCCGGGCATGACCAGGATGTTGGCGGGGTGGAGGTCGGCGTGGAAGAGGCCGTCGCGGAAGAGCATGCGCACGATCGTCTCGGTGCCGAGGTCGATCACGCGGTCGCGGTCGGGGGGGGAGAGCTCGGCGGCCTCCGGGCTTCCCGGCTTGAAACCGCGCAGGAACTCCATGCAGAGCAGGCTCGGGGTGCTGTACTGGCGCAGGATCCGGGGAAAGACCACGCCGGCCTGGTCTGCGAAGTTCGTGGCGAAGATCTCGGCGTTGTCGGCCTCGATCTCGAAGTCCAGCTCGCGCAGCAGGTAGTAGGAGAACTCGTCGATCGCGCGCTTGGGCTCGAAGCGCGGCAGCAGCAGGTTCAGGAAGCGGCCGAGGCCGCGCAGCAGCGAGACGTCGCGCCGGAAGGTGCCGCGGATCCCCGGCTTGATCCGCTTCAGGATCACCGCCTGGCCGTCGAGGGTGCCGGCGCGGTGGACCTGGGCGATCGAAGCGGAGGCGAGCGGCTGCGTCTCGATGTAGGCGAAGACCTCGAACGGGTCGCGTTGGAGATCCCGCGCCACCAGTTCCACGAAGCGGCGGTAGGGGAGGGCCGGCAGGTGGTCCAGGAGGTTGGCGAGCTCCTCGGTCACCCGCTCGGGCAGGAGGTCCTTGCGCAGCGCGAGGACCTGTCCGAGCTTGATGTAGGTGGCGCCCAGCGCCTCGAGCCGGCGCCGGAGCTGCACCGGGAACGGCAGGGCGAGGTAGCGGTCGGCGACGAAGTTGCGGCTGATGCCGTTGAAGAGCCAGAGGAAGCGGTAGCGGAAGCCGAAGCGGCGGTCGTCGGGCAGCGCCCGCAGGTACGCCTCGAGGCCGCCGAAGAGGAGGCCGAGGACGTGGCGGTAGGTGACGAGGAGGCGCCGGGTGAGACCGGGCGGCCTGGCCTCCGCGAAGACCTCGAACTCCTCGGCCGACGGCGGGGTGGCGCCGGCGGTCGCGGGCTGGCCGTCGGGCGACGGAACCGGGTCGTGCGCCATCGGCTTACCGCGGGAATCCTACCAGAGGCACCTCCGAAGCCCGGTTTCGCAGCCGGTTGATGGTACGGTTCCGGCACCGGTTCCCGATCGCCGATGAGCCCCTGGTTGCAGAGCCTGCTCGAGAGCCCCCTGTACGGGGACCCCCGCCTCTGGCGGCTGGCGAGCATCCCGCTGACCGCGGCCGCGGTGGGTTGGGCGACGAACTGGCTGGCGATCCGGATGACCTTCCATCCGCTCCGCTTCCTCGGCATCCCCCCCTGGCTCGGCTGGCAGGGGATCATCCCGCGCAAGGCCGAGATCATGGCGCGCACCTTCGTCGACACCTCGATGCAGCGGCTGGGGTCGCTCCCCGAGCTCTTCGAGGAGATGCAGCCAGAGGTGATCGCGCGCCACGTCGAGAAGGTCCTCGCCCCCCGCCTCGAGCACTACACCGACGACGTGATGTCGGCGAGCACCGGCACCCTCTGGGAGGCGGCGCCGCTCGCCACCCGGCGCCGCGTCTACACCTCGGTCGCCGAGCGGCTCCCCGGCCTGGTGCGGGCGGTGATGGCCGAGATCGGCTCGCAGGTCGACGACCTGATCGACTTCCGGCACATGGTGGTGACGCGGCTGGTGCAGGACCGGGCGCTCCTGAACCGGCTCTTCCTCGAGAGCGGCGAGCGGGAGTTCCGCTTCCTCATCGCCTCGGGCTGGTACTTCGGCTTCCTCTTCGGGCTGGTGCAGCTCGGGGCCTGGCTGCTCTCGGAGACTTGGTGGCAGCTGCCGCTCTTCGGGGCGGCGGTCGGCTGGGCGACGAACTGGCTCGCGCTCAACCTCGTCTTCCGGCCCCTGAACCCGATCCGGATCGGGCCGGTGAGGATCCAGGGCCTCTTCCTGAAGCGGCAGGCCGAGGTCGCGGTCGTCTGGTGCCACATCGTGACGCGGGAGATCCTGACCATCCGGCGCCTGATGGCCTCGATGATCACCGGCCCGCGCGCCGGGCGCGCCCGCGAGGTGATCTTCCGGCACCTCAAGCCGCTGGTGGACGAGGCGGTGGGGGCGGTGGGGCCGCTCGCCTCGTTCGCGATGCGCCCGGACGACCTCGCGGCGATCGAGCGGCAGCTCGAGCGCAAGGCGATCGCGGTGTCGGGCGACCCGTTCCTCGACGAGCGGTTCAACGAGGAGCGGGCGCGGGTGGTCGAGCAGATGCTGATCGAGCGGATGGAGTCGCTCCCCCCGGAGCAGTTCCAGGACCTACTGCGCCCCTGCTTCAAGGAGGACGAGTGGATCCTGATCGCGCTCGGCGCCGCGCTCGGCGCGCTGGCCGGCCTCGCGCAGGCCCTCTTCGTCTTCTGACCGGCCTCTCCGCCGCTCCTCAGGCGACGATCCAGGTCCCCGTCTCGCCGTCGAGCGCCTCGCGCAGGCGGTCGATGTGGGTCACGAGCACGCGCCCGCCGCCTCCCTCGACGAAGCGGCAGGCGGCCTCGATCTTCGGCCCCATGCTCCCCGGCGGGAACTGCCCCTCGGCGAGGTAGCGCCGGGCGTCGCGCACTGGGACGATGGAGAGCGGCCGCGCCTGCGGGGTGCCGTAGTCGAGCATCACGCGGTCGACGCCGGTGAGGATGAAGAGCTCCGGGGCGCCCACCGCGAGCGCCAGCACCGCCGAGGCGAAGTCCTTGTCGACCACCCCTTCGACCCCGACGAGATCGCCCGAGGCGTCGCGCGCCACCGGAATGCCGCCGCCGCCGGCGCTGATCACGATCGTCCCGGCGTCGAGTAGAGCCCGCACCTCGCGGCTCTCGACGATGCCGATCGGATCCGGCGAGGCGACGACCCGCCGCCAGCCGCGGTCGGCGTCGCGCTTGACGATCCAGCCGTGCTCGGCGGCGAGCGCCTTGGCCTCCTCCTCGGTGTAGAACGGGCCGACGTACTTGGTCGGGTCGGCGAGCGCCGGGTCGGTGGCGCTCACCTCGACCATCGCGAGCATGCAGCAGACCCCCCAGTGGAGCCCGCGGCGCCGCAGCTTGCTCCGCAGCACGCGCTCGATCATGTAGCCGAGGCCCCCCTGGAGGTCGGCCACCATCACATCGAGCGGCAGGTGCGGCGCCTTGCCGCGGGTCAGCTCGACCCGGATCATCTGGTTGCCCACCTGCGGCCCGTTGCCGTGGGTGAGCAGGATCTCGTAGCCGCGCTCGAGCAGCTCGACCACCGACTCGAGCGAGGTCTCCAGGTTCTCGAAGTCCTGCTCGACCGTCCCCTCCTGGCCGGGACGGGTGATGGCGTTGCCGCCGAGAGCGACGACGGCGCGACGGGCGTTGGCGCGAGGGGGCATGGAGGGCTCCTGGAGTCGGATACGGCGAGGCCGGGTTCGCTCGCCGGGAGCGGCGATGGTACCCCAGGGGCTACACCCTCGGACCTCGGGTGGAGAGCCCCGCCTCCTCGGTGATCCGGTCCCGCCCTTTCGGGTGGGGAATCTCGCGGAATCCTGATCGCCGTCATGGTGCCGTTCCATCAGAGTCCGGCAGGATCTGCGGCAGTTTCGCCAGCAGGGGAGTCGCAGCCCCGCAGCCGCCGGGGGCGGGGCACCGGGCTCCGGTTGGGAAGGAGCGGCGCGGCGCATGGCCAAGGCAGCGTCCGAAGGTCGGGAAGATCTCGTCGAGCGGATCTACGCCGCGGCGCTCGAACCGCATCTCTGGTCCGAGCTCCTGCTCCGCATCGCCCACGCCGTCTCCAGCCCGGGCGCCGTGCTGCAGGTCCAGGCCACAGCGACCGGGGAGGTGCTCTTCGCCGCCGCCGGCGGGATCGAGGAGGCGATCCTCCGCGACTACACCGAGCACTGGGCGGCAGGCGACCCCCGGCTCGCGGTCGGGTTCCCCCGGCGCGTGGGCCAGACGCTGAGCGCCGAGGAGCACATCGACGCCCGGACCTTCCGGCGCAGCGCCATCTACAACGAGTTCCTCGGTCCGCTCGGCCTGGGCGCCACGCTCGGCGCCATCGTCCACGCCGACCGCGAGATCTTCGTCGCCGCCGCGGCCCAGCGCTCGCTGCGGCCGGAGGGCTTCAGCCCCGAGGAGAAGCGCCGGTTCGCGGCCTACGTGCCGCACCTGGCGCGCGCGGCGAAGATCGGCCACGAGCTCGGCGCGGCCGCGGCGGCGCGCCGGGAGCTCGCCGCCGCCCTCGACCGCCTGGCGCGGGGCGTGCTGCTCCTCGATGCCCGGATGGGGGTGCGCTTCGCCAACCGGTACGTCGAGGAGGTCCTCGCCGAGGCGGACGGTCTCCACCTCGAGCGGGGCGCCCTGGTGGCCGCCCACCCTGCCGACAGCGCCTCGCTGCGGGCGCTCGTCGCCGGGGCGGGCGCCCGGGCAGAAACCGGGGCGGCGCGCGCTGGGGGCTACCTCGCCGTGCGGCGCCGCTCTCTACGCCGCCCGCTCGCGCTGCTCGTGAGCCCGGTCCCTCCGGAGCTCTCGGCGCTCGTGGCCGGCCGGGCCGCCGCGATGGTCTTCGTCGTCGACCCCGAGCGGCGCCTCGTGCTGCCGGCCGAAGCCCTCCGGCAGCTCTACGGCCTCACGCCGGCAGAGGCGCGCCTGACCCTCGCGCTCGCCGAGGGGATGGGCATCCCGGAGGCCGCCGAGCAGCTCGGCATCACCCGCGAGACGGCGAAGTCGACGCTGCGGACCATCTTCGCCAAGACCGGCGCCCGCCGCCAGGCGGAGCTCGTGCGGCTCGTGCTCACCGGTCCCGGCGCGTGAGGCGAACGGCGCGATTCCCCCCGATCGGGGGGTGCGGGGCACCTGCCGCGACGGGGACGATCCTCGCCATCGTCGAGCAGACCGGCCGGGGAGGAGATCCCCGGCGGTGATCCACGGGACCCGATCCCCCCGGGAGGTGTCGCATGAGCGCCAGCCACTCCAAAGACCGCAATCGCGGCACGATCCCGCCGGAGGAGAAGGGGCGCAGAGCGCCCGGAGCAGGGCGGGCGAGGCGCTCGTTCGCCGCGCTCGCCGCCTGGGCGGCGGTCGGCCTGACCGCCTCCGGCGGTGGCGCCCTCGGCCAGGAGCGGCTCTACGTACAGCAGTACAGCCCGGCCCGCCTGCTCGCCTGGAGCTTCGACGGCACCGCCTTCCACGCCGAGGACCCGGCGCCGGGCAGCCCGGAGGCGTACGAACTCACCTACGCGCATCCGCAGACGATCGGCGGCAGCGACCGCTGGTTTCTCTCCGGCTACTGGGGTCCGTCTCTCGCGCTGAGCGTCACCGACCCGGCGAGCGGCCAGGAGCTGCCGC
>JAHDVN010000058.1 GCA_023384635.1 Thermoanaerobaculia bacterium | reverse complement strand
ATCCTGCCGCTCGACCGCCGTGACCGTGGCCTCGATCCGCTCGCGGGCCGCCGCCCCCTCGGCGAGCGCGCGGCCGAGGGCGACGAAGCGCCGCCGCTCCTCGCGCACCGGCTCCTGGGTGGCCTCCCAGGCGCGGCGCTGGGCGGCGCGGGCCTCGGCCTTCGCCTCCTCCTCGATGCGGGTGAGCTCCTCGGGGCTCGCGAGCTCCTGCGCGGTGAGCCACTGCCGCATCTGCACCAGGCAGTCGAATTCCCTCTCCCAGGCGAGGCGGTCCTTGGACTTGTAGCGCTCGTGCGAGCCGGAAGTGGAGTGGCCCTGTGGCTGGGTCAGCTCGGTGACGTGGACGATCGCGGGGGCGTGGTCGCGCCGCACGCTCTCGGCCGCCTCCAGATAGGTCTCGCAGAGCGCCGGGTAGTCCCAGCCGCGCGCCCGGAAGAGGTCGATCCCGTTGGTCACCCCCGGATCGCGCTGGAAGCCGGCCAGCACGTCGGTGAGGCTCCCTTTGGCGAGCTGGTAGTCGATCGGCACCGAGATGCCGTAGCCGTTGTCCCAGATCGAGAGCAGCACCGCGGCCTGCACCACGGCCGCGGCGTTGATCGCCTCCCAGAAGAGCCCCTCGGCGCAGCTGGCGTCGCCGATGGTGCCGAAGGCGATCTCGTCGCCACCGCGCGTGAAGCGGGCGAGATGGGCGAGCTCCGGGTGGTTGCGGAAGAGCCGGGAGGCGTGCCCCAGGCCGACCAGGCGCGGCATCTGCGCCGCGGTGGGGGAGAGGTCGGCGGAGGAGTTGGGCCGGCCGGTGAGGTCGAGCCACTCGCCGTCGGCGTCGAGCAGGCGGGTGGCGAAGTGCGCGTTCATCTGCCGGCCGGCCGAGCAGGGCTCGCGCTCCGGATCGGGGTCGGCGTAGAGCTGGGCGAAGAACTGCTCGAGGGTGAGGGCTCCCACCGCCAGCATGAAGGTCTGGTCGCGGTAGTACCCGGAGCGCCAGTCGCCGGGCCGGAAGGCGCGCGCCATCGCCAGCTGGGCGACCTCCTTGCCGTCGCCGAAGATCCCGAACTTCGCCTTGCCGGTCAGCACCTCGCGGCGGCCGATGTAGCTCGCCTGGCGCGACAGGTGGCCGAGGCGGTAGTCCGCCAGGATCGACTCGCGGGAGAACTGGGCACGGCGAGCGCCGCGGACGGGATCGTGCATCGGTTGGGCCTCCGGTCGCGGGCGGGTGGGGCGCGACGGGCGATTCTCCGTCGCGGCGCCGCTCGAGGCAAGCCGCGCCCGCCCGGCCGCCCGGGCCCGCTACCCAAACGGACGGGAGCGCGCGCAGTGCCAGGCGATACGATCGGGAGCAAGGCGGGGGTCCTCCCCGACCGGAAAGGCGGACAGCGTGCAGATCGGCATTCCGAAGGAGTCGCGGGCCCGGGAGCGCCGAGTGGCGATCGGCCCCTCCGGGGTGCGCGCGCTCGTGCAGCAGGGCCACCGCGTCTGGTTCGAGACCGGAGCCGGAGCCGGGGCCGGATTCGCCGACTCCGATTATCAGTCGGCCGGCGCGACGGTGGTCTTCGGGCGGATGGAGGCGATCCTCCGCGGCGAGATCCTCGCCTGCGTGCACGCCCCGGAGCCGGCCGAGTACGAGCTGCTCCAGCCCGGTCAGGCGGTGGTCGCCTTCTGGCTCCTGCCCACCGCGCGGTCCGCCGACCTCGCCGCCCTGCGCTCCCGCGGCGTCACGGCGATCGGCCTCGAGGCGATCGAGGAGGACGACGGCAGCGCCCCCGTCCTCACCGCGATGTCGGAGATCGCCGGCGGCCTGGCGCCGATCGTCGGCGCCGGCCTGCTGCTCAACGAGTTCGGGGGCAAGGGGATGCTGCTCGGCGGCGCCACGGGGGTGCCGCAGGCGCAGTTCGTGGTCCTCGGCGCCGGCGTCCTGGGCTGTGCCGCAGCGCGCGGCGCCCTCGGGCTCGGGGCCCACGTGACGGTGCTCGACACCTCGATCGCCCGCCTGCGGGCGGCGGCGACCGGGCTCGGCGGGCCGGTGACGACGATGCTCTCGACGCAGCCGAACCTGGAGAAGGCGCTCGGGTACGCCGACCTGGTCCTCGGCGCGGCGGCGGTGCGCGGCCAGCGCGCGCCGCAGCTCGTGAGCCGCGAGATGCTCTCCGGCATGAAGCCGCGCAGCGTCGTCATGGACCTCTCGATCGACATGGGGGGCTGCTTCGAGACCTCGCGCCCGACGGCGTTCCCGGACGCCACCTACGTGGTCGACGAGATCACCCACTTCTGCGTTCCCAACCTGCCGTCGATCGCGGCCCGCACGGCGACCCTGGCGCTCACCAACGCCCAGCTGCCGTTCCTCGAGCGGATGGCGGGGGCCGGGCTCGAGAACGCGCTCGCCGCCCGGCCGGAGCTCCGGCGCGGCGCCTACCTGCACCGCGGCCGCTGCGTGCACGAGTCGCTCGCGCGCGCGCACGGCATCCCCCACGAGCCGCTCGCCCTCCCCGCGGGGAGGGAAGGGTGAGGAGATGCGCGAGAGCCTGACCCGCCGTCTTCTCTCCCCCGGCGAGCGCGGCAACGCGCACCCGCTCGGCGAGAGCCCGCGCGCAGGCGCGGGAGATCGCCTCCCCATCTGCCACCCCGACTTCCGGGACGAGCTCCGGGCCCCGGCCCGGCGGAGGAACCTGCCGTGACGAACTTCGTGAACACACCCTGGACCGACCGCTTCGCCTCGCGCACCGAGGGGATGACCAGTTCCGCGATCCGCGAGCTGCTCAAGCTGACGGCGGACCCCGAGGTGATCTCGTTCGCCGGTGGCCTGCCGGCCCCCGACGTCTTCCCGCTCGAGCAGATCGACGCGGCGTGCCGGAAGGTGATCGCGGAGCAGGGCAAGTCGGCGCTCCAGTACAGCACGACGGAGGGCTACCTGCCGCTGCGCGAAATGCTCTGCCGGCACATGGAGCGGTACGGGGTGAAGGTGACGCCGGCCAACGTGCTGGTCACCTCCGGCTCGCAGCAGGCGCTCGACCTCATCGGCAAGCTGATGATCAACTCCGGCGACCGGATCCTCACCGAGGCGCCGACCTACCTCGGCGCCCTGCAGGCGTGGAGCGGCTACCGGGCCCGCTACCTGACGGTGCCGCTCGACGACGAGGGGTTGCAGACCGACCTGCTCGAGGCGCAGCTGCGCTCGGGGCCGAAGTTCCTCTACATCCTGCCCAACTTCCACAACCCGGGCGGCACGACGCTGCCGCTCGAGCGGCGCCGCCGGCTGGTCGAGCTCGCCAGCCACTACGGCACGCCGATCCTCGAGGACGACCCGTACGGGCAGCTGCGCTACGAGGGGGAGCACCTGCCGACGCTGGTCGAGATCGACGCGGAGTTCAACGGCGCGGCGGCGGCGGAGCACCCGTTCCGCGGTGGCGTGATGTACCTCGGGACGCTCTCGAAGACTCTCGCCCCGGGACTGCGCATCGGCTGGGTGGTAGCGCCCGAGGCGGTGATCTTCCGGCTCGTGCAGATGAAGCAGGGAGCGGATCTCCACACCGCGACATTCACCCAGATGGTGGCCTACGAGGCGGCCCACGGAGGCTTCCTCGACCGCCACGTGAAGCGGATCCGCGAGGTCTACGGCGAGCGGCGCGACGCCATGCTCGCGGCGCTCGAGCGCCACATGCCGCCGGGGTGCCACTGGACCCGGCCGCAGGGCGGCCTCTTCCTCTGGGCCACGCTTCCCGAGGGGCTCGACAGCGGCAAGCTGATCCACGAGGCGCTGCAGCAGAAGGTGGCGTTCGTGCCCGGCGCGAGCTTCTTCCCGCTCGGGGGCGGTCAGCGCTCGATGCGCCTCAACTTCTCCTACTGCAACCCGGAGATGATCCAGGAGGGCGTGCGGCGGCTCGGCGCGGTCATCGAGCGCCACCTCGCCCCGAAGATGGTCGCGGTTCCCTGAGCCGCGGCGGCGGTCCGGCGTCTCCTCCCGGGGGCGGCCCGTGCGGCCGCCCTCGGGCTTTCTGGGGGGATCGCGCGGCGCTGGGTTGCCGCTTCCTCGTCGCCGGCGCCCGCCTCAGCGCGAGGCCGGCACCAGCACCACGCTCGCCGGGTGCAGCACCTCACCGGGCACGCCGCGCAGCCGGACCTGGAGGCGCAGCTCCCCCTCGAAGCCGAGACCCGCCGGCGGCACGAGCGTGAGCCGGTAGTGACCGGCCAGCGCGGCGGCGGCCGCCGCCGCCGTTCCCGCCGGCTGGTGGAAGGTGCGCAGGTAGAGGCCGCCGGTGTCGTAGGCGAGCTCGTGGAGGAGCGCCTCGAGGGTGTGGTAGTCGGCCTGGGTGACGTCGAGGGCGAAGAACGCGGTCTTGCCGCGGGCGAACGCCGCGTGCGCGCGGCGCAGATCGGGACCGGCGCGCACGGCGCCCGCCGAGAGCTCGCCCACACCCCAGCCGAAGAAGAGCAGCGACTTGGCCCCCGGCAGCGGCTCGAAGAGGTGGGCGAGGATCTCGAGCGCGCGCTCCACGGTGCGGATCCCCTTCGCCGTGCGGGCCGGGAGGCGCAGCGTGACCGGCGGCGGCGGCGGCTCGTCGCGCGGCTCGACGGCGCGGAACGGAGCGACGCTGTCGAGCGCGGCGAGCAGGCGCTCGCGGTCGTTGGTGAAGTCGGTGTGGAGGTGCAGGGGCGGGCCGAAGGAGACGACGGCGGCGAGATCGCCGGGCTCGAGCTCCCGCACGATCGCGCGCGCCTCGTGCGTCATCCGGAGCAGCCCGCGGGCCCGGCTGGGCAGCGAGTGGCGCTGGAAGAAGAAGACCACGAGGCGGGGGAGCGCCGGCATCGCGGCCGGTGGGCCGGGATCGCCCGCCACGGCCGCCGGAAGAAGCACCTCCTCGCCTGGCCGGTCGACGGCCTCGACCGGGACCGGCAGACCGGCGAGCGTCACCTCGAAGTCCCCGGGCCCGAGCCCCGGGATCGGCTCGCCCCTGCGGTCGAGGACCCGCACCTCGATCTCGAGCCGGATCACCTCGACGACGTCGTCGAAGACCGCTTCCTGGGCCGGGGCAGCGGCGGCGGCGAGCAGCGCGGCCAGGAAGGTGAGGCGAAGTGCCTTCGAACGGGGCAGTGGGGCCATGATCTTCCGATCACAGTGTACTCTGAGAGAAGGGGTCCACTCGCTGCAGGGGCGCGTCGCGACGCGCCCCTACGTGTGCAGAGACACGGAGGGCGGTCTCAGCCCCCGCCGAGCAGGAGCCACCCGGCGAGCGCGCCGCCGAGGACGAGCCAGGCCGAGTTGACCCGGAAGCGGAAGAGCAGGAGCGCGGTCGCGGCCGCGAGCGCGAGGGCGACCCCGCCCGAGACGGCGGCGCGCGCGAGCTCGAAGGTGACGAGCGCCATGAGCGCGAGCGAGGCGGCGTTGACGCCGTCGAGGATCGCCGAGGCGCGGCGCGAGGCGCGCAGGCGCGGCACCAGCGGGCCGCTGATCGCGACGAAGACGAAGGCCGGAAGGAAGATCCCGGCGGTGGCGAGCAGCCCGCCCGGCAGGCCGCCGGCGAGGTATCCGATGAACGTCGCGGTGGTGAAGAGCGGTCCCGGGGTCACCTGTCCGATTGCCACCGCGTCGAGCAGCTCGGCCTCGGTGAGCCAGCCGAACCGCTCCACGAAGTCGGCGCGCAGGAAGGCGAGGAGCACGTAGCCGCTGCCGAAGAGCACTGCGCCGATCTTGGCGAAGGTCCAGAAGAGGAGCGGGAGCGAGAACGGCACCGCACCGGCCGCGGCCGCCGCCGCCCCGGTGACCCCCATGGCCGGTCCCGCGGCGGTCCCGGCGAGGGCGGGCAGGACCAGCGCCGGGGCGACGCCGCGGCGTGGCCAGAGGCTCGCTGCGAGCGCGGCGACGCCGGCGGCGAAGAGGACCAGGAGCTCGTGCGCGCCGAGCGCGGCGGCGGCTTCGGCGGCGCGCGCGACGGCGCCGGCGAGCGGGCCGCGGAGGGCACTCCGGCCGAGCCGCAGCAGCGCCTGGGCGACGACCACCAGCACCACCGGCTTGACCCCGGCGAGGACACCCTCGAGCTCCGGCAGCGTGCCCCAGGTGCGGTAGGCCCAGGCGATCGCCAGCACGATCAGCATCGCCGGGAGGATGAAGGCGCCCCCGGCCACCAGCAGCCCGGGCCAGCCGGCGCGGGCGTGACCGATGTGGATCGCGAGCTCCGTGGAGTTGGGGCCGGGGATCAGGTGCGTGGCTCCCCAGAGGTCGAGGAATCGCTCGCGGGACAGCCACTTGCGCCGCGCGACGACCTCCTCCTCCATCATCGCCACGTGCGCCGCGGGGCCGCCGAAGGCGACGGTCCCGAGCTTGAGGAAGAGCAGCGCGAGCGAGCGGAGCTCGCGGCGGCGGGTGATGGGGGAGACGCTCTCGGTCTCGGACATGGGAGGCGCGATGATACCGGACGCTCCTCGGCGCCCCGCCGTGCTAGCGTTCCCGCACACCACGGAGAGACGCCGATGACCGAAGGCCCGAAGAACCTCGCCCTCCTCCTGCTCCGCCTCGCGGGGCTCTACCTCGCGCTCGGCCACGGCCTGGGCAAGGTGATGGCGCTCGCCTCGGGGAGCACCGGCTTCGTCGAGGGGGTGGCGCGGCTCGGCTTCCCGATGCCCGCCGTCTTCGCCTGGGCGGCGGCGCTCGCCGAGCTGGTCGGCGGCCTGCTCGTGGCCTTCGGTCTCTTCACCCGCTGGGCGGCGCTCTTCGGCGCCGCGACGATGTTCGTGGCCGCCTTCGTCCGCCACCGCGCGCTCAGCCAGTGGCTCGCGGCGGCGGGGATCGGCTCCCCCTCCGAGGAGACCCTGAAGGCCTGGGGGAACCCGGAGATGGCGACCCTCTTCCTCCTGATCCTCCTGGCGCTCGCCCTCCTCGGGCCGGGCGGCTGGTCGCTCGACGCCAAGCTGCGCCGCAAGCGGCGGTAGGAAAAGAGGGACAGGCACACATTTCCCTGTCCGCGGGGGCCCGGCCGCTCCCTGCGGCCGGAAATGCGTGCCTGTCCCTCTTTTCCTGCTGCGGCGCGGCGTTACGTTTCAGGGAGGTGCTTGACGTTAACGTAAAGCATCGGTAGATTTGCCTCGAGGTCCTCCTCGAACCTGCCCCGATGACCCCCCACCGCGACCCCGACCGCCTCTTCAGCATCACCGAGCTCGCCGAGGAGTTCGGAGTCACGGCGCGGGCGATCCGGTTCTACGAGAGCAAGGGGCTGCTCGAGCCCCAGCGCGCCGGGGCGATGCGGGTCTACAACTACCGCGACCGCGCCCGCCTCCTGATCATCCTGCGCGGCAAGCGGCTCGGTTTCTCGCTCGCCCTCATCAAGCAGTACCTCGACCTCTACGACGCCGACCCGGGCCACCGGGGTCAGCTCGCGGCCCTGCTCGCCGGGGCGCGGCAGCGGATCGAGGAGCTCGAGAGCCAGCGCCGGGACATCGACCTCACGATCGAGGAGCTGCGCGAGATCGAGGAGCAGTGCCTGGAAGCGATGCGCCGGGCGGGGATCGACCCGCCCGGGACGGACCCGGAGACCTGACCAGCCGGCCCCGGCCGCGCGGTCACCGCCAACCCGACGGAGGAAGAGACCGCCATGAGGAACGTCGTCATCGCCGGCTACGCCCGGTCGCCGTTCACCCCAGCGAAGAAGGGGGAGCTCGCCAAGGTGCGCCCCGACGATCTCGTCGCCCAGACCGTCCGCGGCCTCGTGGAGCGCACGGGCGTCGACGTCGCCGAGATCGAGGACCTGAAGCTCGGCTGCGCCTTCCCGGAGGGCGAGCAGGGCTTCAACCTCGCGCGCGTCGTGGTCTTCCTGGCCGGCTTCCCGATCGGCATGACCGGCGTCACCATCAACCGCTTCTGCGGCTCCTCGATGGAGGCGATCCACGCCGCCGCCGGGGCGATCCAGATGAACGCCGGCGAGGCCTTCCTCTGCGCCGGCGTCGAGTCGATGACCCGCGTGCCGATGCTCGGCTTCAACCCGCTCCCGAACCCGGCCCTGATGAAGACCTTCCCGCAGGCGTTCGTGGGGATGGGCGAGACGGCCGAGAACCTCGCCAAGCAGTTCGGCATCTCGCGCCGGCGCCAGGAGGAGTTCGCGGTGGCGTCGCAGCAGAAGGCAGCCGCCGCCCAGGCCGCCGGCCGCCTCGACGCGGAGATCGTGCCGATCAGCTGGAAGGGCGGCACGGTGACGAAGGACGGCTGCATCCGCGGCGACACCACGCTCGAGGGGCTGGCCGGCCTGAAGCTCGCCTTCGACCAGAACGGCAGCGTCACCGCCGGCACCTCCTCGCCGCTCACCGACGGCGCCAGCGCCACCCTGGTCTGCTCGGAGGAGTACGCGGCGGAGAAGGGCCTGAAGCCGCTCGCCCGCATCGTTTCGATCGCCACCTCGGGCTGCGGCCCGGAGGTCATGGGGCTGGGTCCCGTGGAGTCGACGCGCAAGGCGCTCGCCCGCGCCGGGCTCGCGCTCGCCGACATCGACATCTTCGAGCTCAACGAGGCGTTCGCCTCGCAGTCGCTCGCCTGCATCGACCAGCTCGGCCTCGACCCGGCGAAGATCAACCTCGACGGCGGCGCCATCGCCATCGGCCATCCGCTCGGCGCCACCGGAGCCCGCATCACCGGCAAGGTGGCGCAGCTGCTCCAGCGCGAGGGGAAGCGCTACGGTGTCGCCACCCAGTGCATCGGCGGCGGTCAGGGGATCGCCACCGTCCTCGAGGCGGTCTGACCATGGCCGGCATCGAGAAGGCCGGAGTCCTCGGCGCGGGGGTGATGGGCGCTGGCATCGCCGCCCATCTCGCCAACGCCGGGATCCCCGTCGTGCTGCTCGACATCGTCCCGGAGGGCGCCGCCGACCGCAACGCGATCGCCGCCGGGGCGCTCGAGAAGATGAAGAAGGCCAAGCCGGCGCCGTTCATGTCGGCGGCGCGGGCGCGGCTCGTCACCCCCGGAAACCTCGAGGACCACCTCGAGCTGCTGGCCGACTGCGACTGGATCGTCGAGGCGGTGATCGAGCGGCTCGACGTCAAGCAGGCCGTCTACCGGAAGGTCGACGCGGTGCGCAAGCCGGGCTCGATCGTCTCCTCCAACACCTCCACGATCCCGATCTCGCGCCTCGTGGAGGGCCTGCCGGAGGCGTTCGCCCGCGACTTCCTCGTCACCCACTTCTTCAACCCGCCGCGCTACATGCGCCTGCTCGAGATCGTGGCCGGCACCGCCACGCGGCCGGACGCGGTCGCCCTGCTCACCGGGTTCGCCGACGTGCGGCTCGGCAAGAGCGTGGTCGCCTGCAAGGACACCCCCGGTTTCATCGCCAACCGGATCGGCACGTACTGGATCGAGGCCGCCACCAAGGCGGCGATCGAAGGCGGTCTCACCGTCGAGGAGGCCGACTCGGTGGCCGGACGGCCGATGGGCTTCCCGAAGACGGGCATCTTCGGCCTGTTGGATCTGGTCGGCATCGACCTCGGGCCGCACATCTCCGCCTCGCTGCTCTCGACCCTCCCCGCCGACGACCCGTACCGCGACATCGCCGAGGACCGGCCGCTCCTGCGCAAGATGATCGCGGAGGGGTACACCGGCCGGAAGGGGAAGGGCGGCTTCTACCGCCTCGACAAGGAGGGCGGAAGGAAGACCAAGCTGGTGATCGACCTGGCGACCGGCGAGTACCGGCCGCAGGTGTCGACCCGTCTCGAGAGCGTCGCCGCGGGGGCGAAGGACCTGCGCAAGCTGGTCGAGCACCCCGACAGGGGGGGCCGCTTCGCCTGGGAGCTGCTCTCGCGCACGCTGGCCTACGCCGCCTCGCTGGTGCCGGCGATCGCCGACGACGTGACCGCGGTCGACGAGGCGATGCGCACCGGCTACGCCTGGCGCTGGGGGCCGTTCGAGCTCCTCGACCGCCTCGGGCCCGCCTGGTTCGCCGGGCGCCTGGCGGCCGAGGGCCGCCCGGTGCCGCCGCTGCTGGCGGCCGTCGGCGAGGGCACCTTCTACCGCGTCGAAGGAGGCAAGCTCCAGTTCTTCGGCACCGACGGGGCGTACCACGACGTGGTGCGGCCCCCCGGCGTGCTGCTCCTCTCCGACGTGAAGCGGGCGGGCCCGCCGGTGGCGAAGAACGCCTCGGCGAGCCTCTGGGACATCGGCGACGGCGTCCTCTGCCTCGAGTTCACGAGCAAGTCGAACTCGCTCGACGAGGCGATTCTCCGGCAGCTGCAGAAAGCCATGAAGCTGATCGAGAACGGGAAGTTCCGCGCTCTCGTGATCCACAACGAGGGGACGAATTTCTCGGTCGGCGCCAACCTCGGGCTCGCCCTCTTCGCCGCCAACATCGCGATGTGGCCCGCCATCGAGGCGCTCATCGCCGAGGGGCAGCGCGTCTACAAGGCGCTGAAGTACGCCCCGTTCCCGGTCGTCGGCGCCCCCTCGGGAATGGCGCTCGGCGGCGGCTGCGAGATCCTGCTCCACTGCGACGCCATCCAGGCCCACGCCGAGTCGTACATCGGCCTGGTGGAGGTCGGGGTCGGGGTCATCCCCGGCTGGGGCGGCTGCAAGGAGATGCTCGCGCGCTGGATCGCCAACCCGAAGCGCCCGGGCGGGCCGATGCCGCCGGTGGCCAAGGTGTTCGAGATGATCAGCACCGCCCAGGTGGCGACCTCGGCCGAGGAGGCGCGCGAGGCGCTCATTCTGCGCGACGGCGACGGCATCACCATGAACCGGGACCGCCTGCTCGCGGACGCCAAGGCCAGGGCCCTGGCGCTCCTCGAGGGGGGCTATCGGCCGCCGGCCGAGCCGGTCTTCCAGCTCCCCGGGGCGACGGCGAAGGCGGCCCTCGACCTCGCGGTCGCCGGTTTCCGCGCCAACGGCATGGCCACCCCGCACGACGTGGTGGTCGCCGACAAGCTCGCCCGCATCCTCTCCGGCGGCGACACCGACGTCACCGACACGCTCCCCGAGGACGAGCTCTACCGCCTCGAGCGCGAGGCGTTCCTCGAGCTCGTCCGCCATCCGGCCACCCTCGCCCGGATCGAGCACATGCTCGCCACCGGCAAGCCGCTGAGGAACTAGCGCATGCCCACCTACAAAGCGCCGCTGCGCGACCTGCGCTTCGTCTACTACGAGCTGTTCGACGCCGAGAGCCTGACCGCCCTGCCGGGGTTCGAGGATGCGGGCGGGGACCTCGTGATGACGGCGATGGAGGAGCTCGCCAAGATCTGCGAGGAGGTCATCCAGCCGCTCAACGCCCCGGGCGACGAGGAGGGCTGCAAGTTCGAGAACGGCAAGGTGACGAGCCCCAAGGGCTTCAAGGAGGCGTACGACCTCCTCGCCCAGGGGGGTTGGACCTCCCTCATCTGCCACCCGGACTACGGCGGCCAGGGGCTGCCGCACCACGCCGACATCATGGCGGGGGAAATGCTCTGCGCCTCGAACCTCTCCTTCGCCATGTACCAGACCCTCACCAGCGGCGCCTATCTCGCGATCGAGCACCACGCGAGCCAGGAGCTGAAGAACTACTACCTCCCGAAGCTCGCCTCGGGGGAGTGGGCCGGCACCATGTGCCTCACCGAGCCGCAGGCCGGCAGCGACCTCGGCCTGGTGCGCATGAAGGCCGAGCCCCGGGGGGACGGCAGCTTCCTGCTCACCGGCACGAAGATCTTCATCTCGGCCGGCGAGCACGACATGACCGAGAACATCGTCCACCTGGTGCTGGCGCGCCTGCCCGGCGCCCCCGCCGGCACGCGCGGCATCAGCCTCCTCATCGTGCCGAAGATGCGCGAGGAGGGGGGCAAGCTGGTGCTCAACGGCGTCACCTGCGGCTCGATCGAGCACAAGATGGGGATCAAGGCGTCGGCGACCTGCGTCATGAACTTCGACGGCGCGGTCGGCCACCTCGTCGGCGAGCCGCACAAGGGGATGAAGGCGATGTTCACCTTCATGAACGCGGCGCGGCTCCACGTCGGCATCCACGGCCTGGCGCTCGCCGAGGCGGCGCGCCAGGGGGCGGTCCAGTTCGCGCGCGAGCGGCTGCAGGGCCGTGCGCTCACCGGTGCGAAGTACCCCGAGCTCGAGGCCGACCCGATCCTCGTCCACCCCGACGTCCGGCGCATGCTCCTCGCCTGCCGCGCCTTCACCGAGGGGGCGCGCGCCCTCACCGCCTGGACCACGCTGGCCATCGTCGACGCCGAGCACCACCCGGATCCCGACCGCCAGCAGGCCGGTGACGACCTCGCCTCGCTGCTCACGCCGGTGGTCAAGGCGTTCCAGACCGACCTCGGCTTCGAGACCACGAACATCGCGCTCCAGGTCTGCGGCGGCTACGGCTTCACCCGCGACTACGGCATGGAGCAGTTCGTCCGCGACTGCCGGATCACTCCGATCTACGAGGGCACCAACGGCATCCAGGCGCTCGACCTCGTGGGGCGCAAGATGCCGGCGAACTTCGGGCGCTCGCTGCGCCGGTTCTTCCACCCGGTCGCGGAGTTCCTCGCGGCGGAGGCGGGCAACGAGCGGTTGAAGGAGTTCGTCGAGCCGCTCGCCAAGGCGTTCGAGCGTCTGCAGCGGGCCACCGGCTGGCTCGCCGAGCAGAGCCTGAAGAGCCGGGACGAGGCGGGCGCGGCGGCCACCGACTACCTCCATCTCTTCGGCTGGGTGGCGTTCGCCTTCCTCTGGGCCCGCATGGCGAAGCTGGCGCTGGAGAAGGAGGGGAAGGGGGGCAAGGAGGACGTCCTCTTCTACGACGCCAAGGTCCGCACCGCGCGGTTCTTCTTCCAGCGGATGCTGCCCCGGCATTCGGCGCACTTCGCGGCGCTGCTCGCCGGCTGCGCCTCGACCATGGAGTTCCCGGACGAGGCGTTCTGAAGAAGAGGGAGCCGGCCGCCGCCAGGCGCCGGCCGGCTCCCTGACAGCTTCCGACAGCCGTCCGGCGGGTAATATCCGGACGCGCGGCCCGCCCCCGCGCCCGGAGGCCGCCTGACCCGCCAGCTCACCCAGCCCGCCCACGCCACCGTCTCCTGCCCCCAGTGCCGGGCCGAGTTTCCCCTCGCCGAGGGGATCGCCGGACACGTGATCGAGAGCTACGCCGACGCCGCGGAGGCGGAGCGCCGGCGGCTCGCCGGAGAGCTGCGGGAAGAGGCGGCCGCCGAGGCGCGGCGCAGCCTCGCCCGGGAGCACGACCGCTCCCTCGCGGCGCTCCGCGAGGAGCTCGCGGTCTCCCGCGCCGAGACCGAGGAGCGGGAGCGCCGCTTCGCCGAGCGCCTCGAGCGGGAGAAGGCCCGGGCGGCGGAGGAGGCGCGGGAGGGGTCGGAGCGCCTCGCCGCCGATCTCGCCGCCCGCGACGCGCAGCTCGCCGAGATGCGCGCCCGCGAGACCGATCTCCACCGGCGCCAGCGGGAGCTGGAGGACCGGGCGCGCGCCCTGGAGCTCGAGACCGAACGGCGCCTCGCCGAGGAGCGCGGGCGGATCGCCGCAACCGCCGAGAGCCAGGCCGCCGAGCGCTGGCAGCTGCGCCAGCGGGAGCTCGAGAAGAAGCTCGAGGACGCCCAGAAGGCGAACGACGACCTCGCCCGCAAGCTCCAGCAGGGCTCCTCCCAGCTCCACGGCGAGACGCTCGAGCTGGAGCTGGAGCGGCTGCTCGCCGAGGCGTTTCCCCACGACCGCATCGAGGAGGTGAAGAAGGGGCAGCGCGGCGCCGACGTGCTGCAGGAGGTGCGGCTCCCCTCGGGGACCTCCTGCGGCCGCATCGTCTGGGAGGCGAAGAACGCCGCCAACTGGGCGAAGGCCTGGGTCGACAAGCTCAAGGAGGACCAGCAGGCGAGCCAGGCCGATCTCGCGGTGCTGGTGGCGACCGCGCGGCCCCCCGAGCTCGCCGAGAGCTTCGGCCCGCACGAAGGGGTCTGGGTCGTGCCCCCGGGGCTCGCGCTGCCGCTCGCCCGGGCGCTGCGCCAGACCCTGGTCGAGGCGCAGAGGCACCGCGTGGTCGCGGCCGGGCGCGACGACCACGCCGCGGCGCTCCTCGACTAC
>JAHDVN010000057.1 GCA_023384635.1 Thermoanaerobaculia bacterium | reverse complement strand
CGGCGGGCGGCGATCGCCGCCGCCATCGCCGGCGTGGCGTCGGCGCCGGCCACGGTCACGAACCCCTGGCCGAGGCCCTTGAGCCGGTTGTGCCAGAGGATCTCCCCCTGGGTCGGCTCGAGGCACCAGACCTCGCCGCTCGCCGTCACCAGCAGCCGGTCGCCGGCGACGACCACCCCGGTGAGCGCGCTCCCCTTGATCTTCCGCCGCCAGATCTCCGCCCCCGTCGCCAGGTCCAGCGCCACCGCGTGCCCCCCGATGCCCAGATAGACGACCTGATCGTTCGCCATGCCCCTCTCCTCGTCCGGTTTTTCCTCCGCCACCCTAGCCGAGCGCCGGGGGGCGGGCAAGGCGGCGCCCGGCTAGCCAGGCGCCGGGCAGCGCAGGGAGAAGGCGGCGGGCACGACCTCGCCCGGGACCGCCACCACCACCGTCTCGAGAGGCTCGCAGCCGGGGTGTTGCACCCGGATCGGATTCGGGCCGGGCGCCGGGAGGTCCACCTCGAAGCTGCCGTCGTCTCGGCTCAGGCTGGAGGAGCCCCGGAGCCACACCGCGGCCCCCGCGAGGGGAGCCCCCTCCTCCGAGCGCACGCTCCCCGCCAGGCGCGAGCCCGGATCGAGGACGAGGTGGAGCTCGACCTCGGCGCCGCAGGGGACAGCGGGAAGGGGCTCGGAGCGCGCGAAGCGGCCGGGGGCCGAAGCGCGCACCGCGCGCGTGGCGCAGGGGAGCGACGCGAGCTCGAACCGCCCGTCGGCCGCGGTCCGCTCCGCGAAGAGGAACGGGGGAGTCGAAGCGCCGGAGGGTGCGGTGTCGGGGGCGACCGTCGCGCCCTCGATCGGGGCGCCGGCGGGGTCGGTGACCGTCCCCCGCACGCGGTAGCCCCGGGCGAACACGAGGTCGGGACCGGGGCCGCGCTCGCGAGCGCCGACGACCTCTTCGACCGGCTCGAAGCCCCCCTTCTGGGCGCGGAGCCGGAGGTCCACCCCGGTGGGCAGGCCGGTGAGCTCGAACTCGCCCTCCGCGCTAGTCTCGGTGCGCGCCCCGGCGATCGACGCACTGGCGCGGGTATCCCCGGTGAGCTCGACGGAGACCTGCACCCGGGCCGCGGCCACGGGCGCGCCGTCGCCCTCCCGCACGCGGCCGGAGAGCGTGCGCCCCGCCTCGACCGTGATCACGCCGAGGTCGGCGATGTCCCGCTCGTGGAGGAGCTCGACGGGAGCGAGCAGCGCCGGGGCGAGGCCGGGGGCCACGACCACGACGAGCAGCTCGCCGGGCTCCTCGATCCCCGCGAGCTCGAAGATCCCGGAGGCGTTCGTGACCGCCCGCGGGGGCGAGCCCTGCGGCCGGCCGGCGAGCCGCCTGGCGACCGCCAGACGCTCCGCCGCCGGATAGGCCTCGACCACGGCGCCGGCGAGCGGGCTTCCCGCCGCGTCCACCAGCTGCCCCCGCAGCCCGGCGCGCTCCTCGGTGGCCGCCGGGGGCGCCTTCGGCGAGGCGGGTGCTGGCTCCTCCTGGCCCAGCGCGGGGAGCGGCGCCAGCGCGAGCAGGCAGAGCACGGCGGCGGCCGGTGCGGGGGCCCGTGTGCGTCGGCGGCGTGGGTGGTTCTTCATTTCGGAAGGTACCTACGGAGAGGGCTCGGGGCCCGTTGGTCAGCGGACGGCACCGCGAGGGTATCGCACCGGCGCGAAGCGCCCCGCGCGCAGAGAGGTTCGCCGGAAGGAAGGACACCGGAGCTGCGGGCTCTCGATTCGCGCGCCCACCGACGGCGGCCCGGCACGTCCCGATGCGCGCGCCTGTCGTAGTCTCGGGCAGATCCGCGGCGGGCGCATGGCGCCCGGCTGCGCTTCGGAAGGAGAGAACTATGAGCCCCATCTATGCCGACAACTCCCGCTCGATCGGGCGCACGCCGCTGGTCGAGATCCGCCGCATGACCGAGGGGGCGCACGCGCGCGTCCTCGCCAAGATCGAGGGCCGCAACCCGGCCTACTCCGTCAAGTGCCGCATCGGCGCCGCCATGGTCTGGGACGCCGAGGAGAAGGGCCTGCTCGGGCCGGGCAAGGCGATCCTCGAGGCGACCTCCGGCAACACCGGCATCGCGCTCGCCTTCGCCGCCGCCTCCCGCGGCTACCGCTGCGTGCTCACCATGCCCGAGACGATGACCATGGAGCGGCGCAAGGTGCTCGCCGCCTTCGGCGCCGAGATCGTGCTCACTCCCGGCGCGCTCGGCATGCCCGGGGCGATCGCCAAGGCCGAGGAGCTGCTCGCAGGGGACCCCGATCTCTACGTGCCGATGCGCCAGTTCGACAACCCGGCCAACCCGGCGATCCACGAGGCGACCACCGGCCCCGAGATCTGGGAGGACACCGGCGGCGAGGTCGACGTCTTCGTCTCCGGCGTCGGCACCGGCGGCACGCTCACCGGCGTCTCCCGCTTCCTCAAGCAGCGGATGGGCCGCCCGGTCCTGACCGTGGGGGTCGAGCCCTCCGCCTCGCCCGTGATCACGCAGACGCTGGCCGGCGAGGAGCTGAAGCCCGCGCCGCACAAGATCCAGGGGATCGGCGCCGGCTTCGTGCCGAAGAACCTCGACCTCGCGCTGGTGGACCGCGTCGAGCAGGTGTCGAACGAGGAGGCGATCGCCACCGCGCGGCGCCTGGCCCGCGAGGAGGGGATCCTGGTCGGGATCAGCTGCGGCGCGGCGATGGCGGCGGCGCTGCGCGTCGCCTTCGACCCGGACTTCGCGAGTCGCACGATCGTCGTCGTGCTCCCCGACGCCGGCGAGCGCTACCTTTCGGGAGCCCTCTTCGAGGGGATGTTCGCCGAGGTGGAGAAGGCCCAGGCCGTGCCGGTGGGGATCTAGGGGCGCCATGAAGAGCGCAGAGAACCCGGGAGAGACCGGGAGCCCCGAGCTCGCGCGCCTCGTCGAGGGGATGCTCGCGAGCTACGCCCGCGACCCGCGCGGTCAGCACGTGAACCGGCGGTTCCTCCCCTCGCGCGAGGAGATCCTGGAGATCGTCCAGCTCCTCTTCCAGCTCTTCTACCCCGGCTACCACGGCCGCCAGGACCTCACCGACGAGAACCTCCCCTATCACGTCGGGAACCTGCTCTCGGAGCTGCGCGAGAAGCTCGTGCGCCAGATCGAGACCTGCCTCTGCTTCACCCGCGAGATGGCGGGGGAGGGGGCGGGCGACTGCGGCGAGGCGGCGCGCCGGGCGGCCGACGAGCTGCTCGGGCGGCTGCCGGCGATCCGCGACGCCCTGGTGCTCGACGCCCAGGCGGCCTACGACGGCGACCCGGCGGCGCAGAGCCTCGACGAGGTGATCCTCGCCTACCCCGGCTTCCTCGCCATCACCGTGCACCGCGTCGCGCACGAGCTGCACCGCCTCGGCGTGCCGCTGATGCCGCGCATCATGAGCGAGTGGGCGCACACCCGCAGCGGCGCCGACATCCACCCCGGGGCGCGGATCGGGGAGAGCTTCTTCGTCGACCACGCCACCGGCGTGGTGGTCGGCGAGACGACCGAGATCGGCGCGCGGGTGAAGCTCTACCAGGGGGTCACGCTCGGCGCCCTCTCCCACCCCCGCGACGAGGCCGGCCGGGTGGTGCGCGACACCAAGCGCCACCCGACGGTCGAGGACGACGCCACCCTCTACGCCAACGCCATCGTGCTCGGCGGCGGCACGGTGGTCGGCGCCGAGAGCGTCGTCGGCGGCTCGGTCTTCCTCACCCGCTCCGTCCCCCCGCGCTCGCGCGTCGGCATGAAACCCCCCGAGCTCAGCCTCCGCGTCCCCGCTTCCGCGGGGGCCGACTTCGAGATCTGAGAGCGCACCGCACTTCTCTCTCCCGATCCGGCGGGTCGGATATGGGCGCCTCCGCGCTTGCAGGAGCGGCGCGGCAGGCCTAGTATCCGGCTGCCACATCGAGAGCGAAGTCGGCTGCACGGCTTCCACCAGAGGGGAGAAACGTCCATGAAGAGAGTCCTGTTCGTTGCATGCGCCTTGGTGCTGCTCGCCGGCGCGATACCCGGCGAGGCGCAGAACGGCGTGTCGCTCCTCGCGTCGCCGTCCGGGATGGGCCCGCTCGTCACGCTCGGCACCGGCGACTGCGCCGGCGGCGAGATCTACGACGACGGCACGGCCGAGAACGGCTACAGCGGCAACGCGTCCATCATCAGCTCTTTCGAGGGAGTGTCGCAGTTCACGCCGGCCTCCTATCCGTGGGTCTACGACACGGTCTGCGTGGCGCTCGTGAGCCTCGGCGGCCCGAACCTCGACTTCGAGATCGAGGTGCGCGACGACGACGGGCTGGGCGGCGAGCCGGGTACCCTGCTCGGCGCGGTGCCGGTCTCGGCGGCCGGGATCCCGGGCGGGCTCCCCTGCGCCTGGTACTCCTACGACATCTCGAGTCTCGGTCTGAGCGTCGCGAGCGGCAGCGTCTGGATCGGGGTGCGCTGGAACCCGATGGCCTTCCCGAGCCGGTTCATCTGCTCCGACGAGAGCGCCGCCACCCCGCTCCACCCGGGCTACGTCAACTTCAACAACCCGAGCCTCTGGCAGACCACGCAGACGGTCTTCCCGAGCTACAAGGCCAAGCTGATCCGCACCCTCGGCGGCCCTGCCGAGGCGGACCTCTCGATCCAGAAGACCGGCCTCGTGGGCCCGCCCGGCACCGTCGTGTACACGATCACGGTGACCAACAACGGGCCGGCCGACGCCACGAACGTGGTGGTGACCGACACGCTGCCGGGCGAGCTCAACTACGTCTCCGACGACTGCGGTGGCACGAACACGCCGCCGTGGACCTGGAACGTGGGCGCCCTCGCGAACGCCGCCTCCGCGACCTGCAACATCACGATGAGCGTGGGGACGGGCGGTGCGGTGGTCAACACCGCGAGCGTCACCGGCGACCAGCCGGACCCGACGCCCGGCAACGACAGCTCGACCGCGACCCTGGTGGTCGCCGGCGTCTCGGTGCTCGAGATCCCGACCCTGAACCAGGTCGGTCTGCTCGGCCTCGGCCTGCTCCTCGCCGCCAGCGCCGCCCTCCTCCTGCGCCGCCGCCGCGCCTGAGCCCGCGTCCCGCGCTGTCCCGAGCCCCCGGATCGCTTCGCGGTCCGGGGGCTTTTCTCAGCCGCAAAGGTGGCTGGAGAATGCAGAAAGGTCTGGATTGGCCTTTCTGCAGGGAGCTGGTGAGTACTCGAAGGGGGCTCCGATGATCAGGAAACCAGGGCGCGACGGCCACGATCTCGCTCCCATCCCCGAGCAGGCGCTGGTCGACGCGAGGGGAGGCGAAGCGCGCGCCCCGCGCGAGCCGCCCGGACAGTCGGAGGAGGAGCGCTTCCTCGCGGTCGCTGCGGCAGTGCTCGAGCGCCACGCGGGCGTCTTCCGCCGCCTGGCCAGTTAGGAGCGAGGTCCCTTCTCTTACCCAGAAGTCCTTTCTCGATCTGGTGGGCTGCCCGCGCCGCCGGCCGGGATACGCTTGCCGGGATGGCAGGAAAGCCGATCGACGCGCTGAAGGACGATCTCGAGGCGCTGGCGTTCTTCCACTACGCGGTGGCGGCGCTGGCGGGGTTCTTCGGGATCCTGCCGGTGGTCTACCTGGGCATGGCCTGGGTGGTGGGGATCGATCCGTTCGCGCGCAGCCTGCACCTGGCGCTGGACTCCTCGCCGCCGGTGGCGCTGCAGGTGGGCGCGGTCGTGCTCGCGCTCTTCTGCTTCGCCTGCGCGGCCGGGATCGCGGTCGCCGGGCGCCACCTCGTCGAGCGGCGCCGCTGGGGCTTCTGCATGGCAATGGCGGCGGTCGGCTGCCTCTTCGTGCCGTTCGGCACCATGCTGGGGCTCTGGGCGATGACCGTCCTCACCCGCCCGGGGACGCGCGAGGCGTTCGCGGGCAGGTGAGGGCCGCCGCGGCGGCTCAGACCACCGGCCGGTGGAAGTCCGCGGCCGGGGCCGAGGGCGCCGGGGCGGGCGCCATCGCGTCGAGGCCGCGGGCGGCGCGGTAGGCCGGGATCGCGGCGGCGAGGATCCGCACCGAGGCCTCCAGATCGCGCTTCTCGAGCACGTAGGCGATCCGCACCTCGTCGGCGCCGAGCTCGGGCGAGGCGTAGAAGCCCTGGGCCGGGGCCACCATCACGGTGGCGCCGTCCTGCGAGAACTCCGAGAGCAGGAAGCGGGCGAAGTCCTCGCCGTCGCGGATCGGCAGCCGCGCCACGAAGTAGAACGCCCCCTCCGGCTTGCGCAGGAAGAGCCCCGGGATCTCCGAGAGCCCGGCGAAGAGGACGTCGCGCCGCGCCTGGTACTCGCGGACCACGCCGGCGTAGTAGTCGGCTCCGAGCTCGTCGATGCCGAGCGCCGCGAGCTGCGCCAGACCCGGCGGGGAGAGGCGCCCCTGCGCCATGCGCAGCGCCGCCTGGTAGACGTCCCGGTTGCGGGTGGCGAGGCAGCCCAGCCGCAGGCCGCAGGCCGAGAAGCGCTTCGAGAGGCTGTCGACGAGGATCACGTGCTCCTCGAGGCCGGGAAGGGAGAGCGCGCTCGTCGCCTCCCGTCCGTCGTAGACGAACTCGCGGTAGACCTCGTCGGAGATCAGGAAGAGGCCGCGCTCGCGGCAGAAGGCCCCGATCGCCTCGATCTCGGCGCGGGTGTAGACAGTGCCGGTCGGGTTGTTCGGGTTGCAGAGCATCACGGCGCGGGTGCGCGGCGACAGCGCGCGCTCGAACGCCGCGAGCGGCGGCAGGTGGAAGCCGTCCTCGCCGCGGGAGGCGACGGGCACGAGCCGCACCCCGGCCATGGTCGCGAAGGCGATGTAGTTCGTGTAGAACGGCTCGACGACCAGGATCTCGTCGCCGTCGTTGCAGGTCGCGAGCACCGCGAAGAGCACCGCCTCGCTGCCGCCGGTGGTGGCGATCAGCTCGTTGAGCTCGAGCGGCAGAGCGAGGCGCCGGTAGTAGCGCTGCAGGGCGCCGAGGAACTCGGCGGTGCCCCCCGAGGGGGTGTAGGCGACGACCTCGGGCACACCGGCGAGGCGAGAGCGCAGCGCCGCCGGGGTCGGCAGGTCGGGTTGGCCGATGTTCAGGTGGTAGACGCGGAGCCCGCGCTGGCGGGCCTCGTCGGCGAGCGGCATGAGCTTGCGGATCGGGGAGGCGGGCATGAGGCGGCCGCGCTGCGAGAGTTGGGGTCGCATGAAGTCATTGTAGACTCCGGCCTCGCCCCGCGCCCCGCCCGGGAAGGGGGGGCGGACCGGGCGCGGCGAGAACTCCGGGGGCGATCCAGCGTATAAATGAAGGTCTGGCGGCGGCGCTCCCGGGCCGCCGCATCGCCCCCGGCACCGGGCCGGGCGCCCCGTCCACGGTCCCAGAAGGAGGTCCCATGCGGTTGAAGCTCGCGACGGCCTGCGCCGCGATCGCCCTCGTCGCCGTCCTCTCGCCCGCCACCGCCGAGAGCGCGGCCGGCACCAAGCTCCTGCGTTTCCCCGACATCCACGGCGACACCGTCGTCTTCACCTACGGCGGCGACCTCTGGAAGGCTCCGGCGGCCGGCGGCACCGCGGTGCGCCTGACCGCCCATCCGGGCCTCGAGCTCTTCGCCAAGTTCTCTCCCGACGGGCGCTGGATCGCCTTCACCGGCCAGTACGACGGCGACGAGCAGGTCTACGTCGTCCCGGCCGGCGGCGGCGAGCCGCGCCAGCTGACCTACTACCCGGCCGCGGGGCCGCTGCCGCCGCGCTGGGGCTACGACAACCAGGTCTACGGCTGGACCCCGGACGGCAGTGCCGTGCTCTTCCGCTCGGGCCGCGACGTCGACGGCGGCCGCACCGAGACCGCCCTCTACACCGTTCCGGTGAAGGGCGGCCTGCCCACGGCGCTGCCGATGCCGACCTCGGGCGCCGGCGATTTCGCCCCCGACGGCAAGCGCGTCGTCTACTCGCCGCTCTTCCGCGACTTCCGCAGCTGGAAGCGCTACGAGGGGGGCTGGGCGCAGAACCTCTACATCTTCGAGCTGGCCACCGCCGCCCTCACCCCGGTCTCCCACAGCCCGCGCACCGAGCGCGACCCGATGTGGGTGGGCGAGGCGATCTACTTCGTCTCCGACCGCGACGGCGTGCTCAACCTCTTCCGCTTCGACCCCGCCTCCGGCGCCACCACCCAGATCACCCGCGAGTCGACCTGGGACGTGCGCTGGGCGAGCTCCGACAACCGCGGCAAGATCGTCTTCGAGCTCGACGGCGAGCTCTCGGTGCACGACGTCGCCACCGGCGAAACCCGCCGCATCGCCATCTCGGTCCCCGACGACGGCCTCCACCGCCGCCCGGCCCGGGTCTCCGCGGCCGGCCAGATCGAGGACTTCGAGCTCTCGCCCAAGGGGGAGCGCGCGCTCTTCGTCGCCCGCGGCGACGTCTTCACGGTGCCGATCGAGAAGGGCTCGGTCCGCAACCTCACCCGCTCCTCCGGCGCGCACGACAAGTGGGCCCGCTGGTCGCCCGACGGCAAGAAGATCGCGTTCGTCTCCGACCGCAGCGGCGAGGACCAGGTCTGGATCGTCGACCAGGACGGGAGCGGCGAGCCGGTGCAGCTGACCACCGGCTTCGCGGCGATGCTCTACGCCCCCGAGTGGTCGCCCGACGGCGGCCGCCTCGCCTTCTCCGACAAGGACGGCAAGCTCTACGTGCTGGGCGTCGCCGACCGGAAGGTGACCGAGGTGGCCGACGACGAGTACGGCCAGCTGCGCGACTACGCCTGGTCGCCCTGTGGCGGCCACCTCGCTTACTCGCTCACCGACTCGAACCGCAACCGCTCGCTCTGGATCTGGTCGGCCGCCGACGGCCAGAAGCGGCGCGCCACCGACGAGGGCTTCGAGGAGTACGCGCCGGTCTGGGATCCCGAGGGACGCTACCTCTACTTCCTCTCCGAGCGCGACTTCGCGCCGCAGATCTCGCAGGTGGAGTGGAACTTCGCGGGCAACCGGATGACCGGCGTCTTCGCCCTCGCGCTGCGCCGCGACGTCGCCCACCCGTTCCCGCCGGAGAGCGACGAGGTGAAGCTCGAGGAGGAGAAGAAGGCCGAGCCCGGCGACCAGAAGGACGGGGCCGCGAAGAAGGGCAAGGAGGAGAAGAAGGCCGAGACCAAGGCCAAGGAGCCGCTGAAGATCGACTTCGACGGCCTCTCGCGCCGCGTGGTGCGCCTCCCGATCGAGGCCGACAACATCCAGTTCCTCGCCGCCACCAAGGAGCACGTGCTCTACGGCGTCACCGGAGCGTTCTTCTACGGCCGGCAGAGCTACGCCAAGCCCCAGCTCAAGATCTTCGACCTCGCCAAGCGCGAGAGCTCGACGCTCGCCGAGGACGTGGGCGGCGGGGCCCTCTCCCGCGACGGCAGCAAGGTCCTGGTGCGCCAGGGCGGCGGCTTCAACCTCTTCGACGTGAAGCCCAAGGGGGCGGAGAAGAAGAGCGTCTCCACCGCCGGCCTGCTCGTCGACCGCGTCCCCTCCGAGGAGTGGGCCCAGATCTTCGACGAGGTATGGCGCCGCTACCGCGACTTCTTCTACGTGCGCAACATGCACGGCTACGACTGGAAGGCGATCGGCGACCGCTACCGGCGCTGGCTCCCCCACGTCGCGCACCGCTCGGACCTGAACTACGTGATCAGCGAGATGATCTCGGAGCTCAACGTCGGCCACGCCTACATCGAGGGCGGCGACTTCGAGCTGCCCGCGCGGCCCACGCTCGGGCTGCCCGGCGCGCGCTTCGCCCTCGACGCGGCGAGCAATCGCTACCGGATCGCCGAGATCTACCGCGGTGACAACGCGGAGACGAAGTACCGCTCGCCGCTCACCGAGGTCGGGGTCGACGCCCGCGTCGGCGACTACGTGCTCGCCATCGACGGCGTCGAGCTCACGGGCGACGACAACCCGTACCGGCTGCTGCGCCACAAGACCGACCCGGTGACCCTGACCCTGAGCGCCAAGCCGTCGGCCGAGGGCTCGCGGAAGGTCACCTACCGGCCGATCGACGACGAGGGGAACCTGCGCTACCTCGGCTGGGTCGACCGCAGCCGCGCCTACGTCACCGAGAAGACCGGCGGCCGCGTCGGCTACTTCCACGTCCCCGACATGGGCGGGCCCGGTGCCTACGAGTTCGTCAAGTGGTTCTACCCGCAGCTGCGCAAGGAGGGGCTGATCGTCGACGTGCGCTCCAACGGCGGCGGGAACATCTCGCAGTGGATCATCGAGCGGCTCGACTCGGTGCTCCTCGGGACGCGGTTCGGCTACGCCAGCGACCACCCGGCGACCTATCCCTACACCGTCTTCCACGGCCACATGGTGGCGCTGCTCAACGAGACCTCGGCCTCCGACGGCGACATCTTCCCGGCCCGGTTCCAGAAGGCGGGGCTGGGGCCGCTCATCGGCAAGCGCTCGTGGGGCGGTGTGGTCGGCATCTCGGGCACCGGGCCGCTGGTCGACGGCGGCACCGTCTTCGTGCCGCAGCAGGCGACCAACGACGTGGACGGCAGCTACATCATCGAGGGCCACGGCGTGGAGCCGGACATCGAGGTGGAGAACGACCCGGCCTCGGTGATCGCGGGCCGCGACCCGCAGCTCGACCGTGCGATCGAGGAGGTGCTCGCGCGCATGGAGCGGGAGCCGAAGCGGCTCCCGGCGCGCCCGGCCGATCCGGTCAAGACGCCGTAGGGACCCGCGGCGCTCGCCGCGGAACAGGAGGGCCGGTGGCGCCGCGCGCCGCCGGCCCGTTCCCTTTCAGGGGCCCGCGGGGGCGACCCAGCTGCCGTGGAGCAGGACGCCGGAGGAGGCGTCCGGCGGCACCGAGAGCCGGAGGGCGACTCCCGCCGCCGACCCGCCCGGGACCGACAGCTCGAGGATCCGGCGGGTGCGACCGGCCGGCAGGCGGGCGCGTTCGAGCACCCGGCCGGGCGCGGGCAGGGAGGTCACGACCTCGACCTCCAGCTCGCTCCCTGCGCCCGCGTCGACCGCGGTGGCCTCGACCGCGAAGGAGAGCGCGCCGTCCGGCAGGGCGTAGCCCGGGGACATCGCCACCGCGCCCGGCGCCAGGCCGAACGTCCGCTCGTTGGTGCCACCCCCGCCGGCGAGGGTCAGGTCCGCCCAGCGAACGCCGCCGGCCGCGCAGGCGACCGGCACGGCACCCGCCGGCGGCGCCGGGTAGAGCGCGAGGCCGGGATCCGCGATCGGAGCATCGAGGGAGAGCGGGTTCTCGGGCGCCACGGCGAGCAGCGGCGGGCCGGAGGCGGCCACGAGGCGGCTCAGGTCCTCCAGCGCCTCCCGGTCGATCGGGGAGCCGGCCGCCGGGCGAGTGGGCAGCAGGAGCAGATCCTCCGCGTGCGGGGCGCAGAGGAGCTCGCGCAACCCGCGCACCTCGACCTCGAGGTGGAGGCGGGCGAGGTCGAGCTCGTGGAGGCCGACCTCGCGGGCCACCCCGAGCCGGGAGCCGGCGAGCGCGGCCCCCTCCGCGGCGAGCCGGTCGACGATCTGGCTCCGGGTCTCGCGCAACCGGCCGCGGTGCCAGCCGTGCTGGAGCCCGGCCGCGCCCATCTGGGCGAGCCCCGCGAGCAGGACCACGGCCAGGACGGCGCGGGTCCGCGTGCGGCGCTGCGCCGCGGCGGGCAGGCAGGCGGCGAAGAGCAGCCCGGCGGCCACCCCTGCGAGCGGGTAGCAGAGGACGAGGTTGCGGTGGAAGTTGGCGCGCGTGGCGGCGGTGGCGGCGAGCACGACGAGACCGATCGGCAGCACGACCCACGCCCGGGGGCGGCGCAGGGCGAAGACCAGGCCGGCCACGGCGGCCAGCGCCAGGATCGGCCCCAGGTGCTGCGTGAACGCAGCGAGGTCGGTGGCGAAGTGCGGCCAACCGGGCTCGACCGCGAAGAGGGACTCGCGCTCCACGACGTAGGAGCGCAGCATCCGCGCCGTGTGGTCGAGGAAGGTGGGCAGGTCGAGCAGGGCGTACGGTGTCGCGGCCAGGAAGGAGATCGCCGCGCTCGCGGGCAGCCCGAACCAGAGCCAGCGGCGGGTTCCCGGCGAGCGCCGGACGGCGGCGACGGCCAGGGCCGCGGCGGGCACCAGTCCGACCACCGCCGCGTTGTACTTCGTCGCGGTCGCCAGGCCCACTGCGACCCCGGCGAGGAGCAGGTCGCGCGGGCGGTGCCGGTCCGCGAAGGCGAGCGTGGCGAGGAGGGCGGCGAGGGCGAACACGGAGGCGGGCACGTCCGTGGTGACGTACGAGGACTGCTCGATGTGGAAGGGATTGAGGGCGACCGTCGCGGCGGCGAAGAGACCGGCCGCCGGGCCGCCCAGGGCCCGGGCGAGCAGGAAGGCGAGGGCGGCCGCGGCGATCCCGAAGACGGCGGTCAGATATCGATTCCAGAGGTAGAAGGTGGGGTGCGAGACCGACCAGGGGGGCCGCGCGGGGTCGGTCACCAGGTCGTCCTCGCGGGCGCCGCGGAAGCCGATCTGGGCCACCGAGTCGAGGCGCTCGGCCTCCTCCTCGCCGCGCGTGGCGAGCCGGTAGAAGCCGGCGACGTCGACGGCCGCGTCGAGGTAGATGCGCAGCGAGCCGTAGTTGAAGAAGCGGGGGTTGAAGTCGCCGGTCTGGAGGATCCGCAGGGCGCGGTTGGCCACGAACGGCTCGTCCCAGTGGTGGAGGTAGGGCAGACCCTCCCGGCTCGCCTGGCCGCGGGCCCAGAGTCCGGCGAGGAGGAGGACGGCGAGGGCCGAGACCACGGCCCGCCGCCGGAGCCCCGAGGCGAGTCCCGGGACCGCGGTGGCGGCCGCGGCGCGGAGCTGCCGGGCCCTGCCGCGAAGGTCGGTAGTCACGGCCTGCGGGTGGAGCACGGCCCGATCTTACGGGATGGCGGCGGCGCCGGCGGCGGCGTAGCGTACAATCCCGAACCGTGACCAGAGCGAGGTCCCGCCCCTCTTGAGCGCCTACAAGGCCGGTTCCGTCCTCGACGGCAAGTACGAGATCCTGGAGCGCCTCGGCGCCGGCGGGATGGGCGAGGTGTTCCGCGTCCGCCACGTCCACCTGCACGAACAGCGGGTCATCAAGATCCTGCGCCAGGACAAGGCCGCCGACCCCACCGCCATCCAGCGCTTCTCGCAGGAGGCGCGGATCGCCACCCAGATCAAGCACCCGAACGTGGCGATCCTCTACGACTTCTCGCGCCTCGACGACGGCAGCTTCTACATGGTCTGGGAGCACATCGAGGGGGAGGACGTCGGCACCTGGCTGCGGGCCAAGGGGCCGTTCCCGATCCAGCTCGCGGTCGAGCTCGGAATCCAGGGGCTGCGCGGCCTCGAGGCCATCCACTCGGCGGGCGTCATCCACCGCGACATCTCGCCCGACAACCTGATGATCACGCGCGACGTCAAGGGGCGCGCGCTGCTCAAGATCATCGACCTCGGGCTGGCGAAGAACCTCTCGGCCGGCAGCGGCAATCTCGAGATCACGCAGGCCGGGATGTTCATGGGCAAGCTGATGTACTGCTCCCCGGAGCAGGCCGGGTCGCTCAAGGAGGGGGCGATCGACCACCGCAGCGATCTCTACTCGTACGGCGCCGTGCTCTACGAGATGGTCTGCGGCCTGCCCCCCTTCGATTCGGAGAACGAGCACGGCTTCGTCTTCAAGCGGCTCTCCGAGGATCCGCTGCCGCTCGCCAGCCGCAACCCGAAGGTGCGGGTGCCCGAGGAGCTCGAGAAGGTGGTGCGCCGGGCGCTCGCCCGCGACCGCGAAGCCCGCTATCCGGACGCCCCCACGTTCCTCCACGGCCTGGCGCGGGTCGCCGACCTGCTGCGCCAGGTGGCGACCCAGGAGCTGCCGGCCCTCGGGGTGACCTCCTCTTCGAAGCGGCAGGCGCCGCGGCCGACGACGCCGCTGCCCGGCTCCCCGGTGGTTCCCGCCGCCGCGGTGCCCCCGCTGGCCGCCGCCCCGGCCGCGCCCGCCGCGGGGCGCCCCGTGACCCGCGAGCTCTCGCGCGAGGAGCGGCTGGACCTGC
>JAHDVN010000524.1 GCA_023384635.1 Thermoanaerobaculia bacterium | reverse complement strand
GGCGGCGCCGTCACCGGCCTCGCCAAGGCGTTCCGGCAGGAGCGCCCGGAGGCCCACGTGCGCGCCGTCGACTTCGCCGGGTGCGCCCCCGCCGACGAGATCGCCGCCCAGCTGCTCGACGAGACGCTCTTCGACCCGGTCACTCCGGAGGTCGGCTACGCCGGCGGCCTGCGGCACGGCGTCGCCCTCGCCGAGCGTCCCTGGCCGGAGCCGCGGGAGGTCGAGCCGCTCCTCGGACCGGAGGCGCTCTCGGTCGTCACCGGCGCCGCCGGCTCGATCGTCTCGGCGATCGTCGCCGACCTCGTGCGCGCCGCCGGCCGCGCCCCGGGTCACTTCCTCCTCCTCGACCTGGTCGCGCCGCCGGCGGCGGACGACCCCGACCTCGAGCGATTCGCCGCCGACCGCGACGGGCTCAAGCGGGAGCACTTCGAGCGCCTGCTCGCCCGTGGCGAGCGGGCCACCCCCGCCCTCGTCGAGCGCGAGCTGGCGCGGATCGAGCGGCAGCGCGCCGCGCTCGACCTGATCCGCGCGGTGGAGGCCGCCGGGGGAAGCGCCGCCTATCACCAGGTCGACCTGCGCGACGGGGCGGCGGTCGCCGAGGCCCTCGCCGAGGCGCGCGCCCGCGGCCGCGTCGACCTGCTCCTCCACGCCGCCGGGGTGGAGATCAGCCGCCTGCTGCCGGACAAGCCGGCCGAGGAGTACGACCTCGTCTTCGACGTGAAAGCCGACGGCTGGTTCAACCTGATGGCCGGCGCCGGGGAGGCCGCGCTCGGCACCGCGGTCGTCTTCAGCTCGATCGCCGGCAGGTTCGGCAACGCCGGCCAGACCGACTACAGCGCCGCCAACGACCTGCTCGGGAAGCTGGTGGCCGAGCTGCCGCGCCGGCGGCCGGCCGCGCGCGGCCTCGCGCTCGACTGGACCGGCTGGGAGGGGATCGGCATGGCGAGCCGCGGCTCGATTCCGAAGCTCCTCGGCGAGGCCGGGATCGACCTGCTCCCGGCCCCGCTCGGGATCGCCTGGGTGGGCCGCGAGCTCGCCGGAGGCGATGTCCCCGAGGTGGTGGTGGCCGGCCGCCTCGGCCGGATGCTCGCCGAGGGCGACCTGCTCGCGCCGGAGACGGCCGCGCGCTGGCTCGAGCGAGCGCCCGGGCCGATGGTCGGCCGGGTGGAGCGGTTCGGGCTGCACGACGGGCTCACGGTGACCGTGGAGCTCGATCCGCGGCGCCAGCCGTTCCTCGACCACCACCGCATCGACGGCACCGCGGTGCTGCCCGGGGTGATGGGGATCGAGGGGTTCGCCGAGGCGTCGCGCCTGCCGTTCCCCGACTGGCAGCTCGCGGCGGTCGAGGAGATCGCCTTCCTCGCCCCGTTCAAGCTCTACCGCGACGAGCCGCGCACGGCGACGGTGCGCGTCCGCTTCCGCTCCGCGGGCGAGCGCATCGCCGCCGACTGCGAGCTCGCCGGCTGCCGCACCCTGCCCGGAGCGCCGGAGCCCAGCTGGACGACCCACTTCACGGGCCGCGCCGTCTGGAGCCGCGAGGCGCCGCCGCCCGAGCACGGGGCGCCCCCGCCGGCCCCCGACGGGCCGGTGGTCGCGCGCGGCGCGATCTACCGCGTCTACTTCCACGGCGCCGCCTACCAGGTGCTCTCCGCGGCCTGGGCGGCGGGCGAGGGCCTGGTCGGCCGCTTCACCGGCGCCCTGCCGCCGAACCACGAGCCGGCGGCGCTGCCGACCGTGACGCCGCCGCGGCTCGTCGAGCTCTGCTTCCAGGCCGCGGGGGTCGACGAGCTCGCCCGGCAGGGGAAGTTCGGGC
>JAHDVN010000056.1 GCA_023384635.1 Thermoanaerobaculia bacterium | reverse complement strand
GTCGCCTCCCGCGAGCTCGTGACCGAGCTCGCCGGCCGGCCGGTGGCGAGCCTCGAGATGGCGATCGCCGACCCCGGGCGGGCCGGGGCGGTGGCGCGGAAGGTGGAGGAGCTCCTCGGCCCGGGATTCCTCGTGCTCGACTGGCGGGAGCTCAACCGGGAGCTGTTCGCGGCGCTGGCGCTCCAGCAGGCGGCGCTCTTCCTCCTGCTCGGCCTGATCGTCCTGGTGGCGACCTTCAACGTCGCCTCGACGCTCGTCGTGATGGTCCGGGAGCGCCGGCGCGACCTCGCGGTGCTCGCCGCGCTCGGTCTCGAGCCGCGCGACCTGACCCGGGCCTTCCTCGCCGCCGGGGCGCTGCTCGGGGCGGCCGGGATCGCCGCCGGTCTCGGCGCGGGCCTCGCGATCTGCTTCCTGCTGACCCGCTTCGAGGTGATCCGCTTCGCCCCCGAGGTGGCCGAGATCTACTTCCTGAGCTCGGTGCCGTTCCGGCCGGCGGCGCGGGACGTGGCGGCGATCGCGGGCCTCGCCCTCGGGCTCACGCTCCTCTCCTCCTGGCTGCCGGCGCGCCGCGCCGCCCGGCTCGACCCGGCCGAGGGGCTGCGCTACGAGTAGAAAGGCGAAGGGGACCGGAGGCCGGTCCCCTTCGGGGTGATCCGCGCGGCCACTTGGCCGCGGGTCGTCGGGAGGATCTGGGACGGTCGGGGCGAATCGCCCCGCCGGTTTGGGCCCCCGCGTCTCCCGGCCGCGGACGCGGTCCGGTGGGGACCCGGCGAGGACCGGCAGCGCCGGTCTTGGTACATAGATGCATACGGACGAGGAGCCGAATCGGTTTGGTCCCGGATCCCCATTTCTCGACGCCGCCTCTCGGCCTCTGCGCCTCCTGCGCCCACGGCCGCCGGCTCCGCGCGGTGCGGGCGGTCTACCTGCGCTGTGCCCGCTCCGACGCGGACGCCTCCTTCCCGCGCTATCCGCGCCTTCCGGTCGTCGCCTGCCGGGGCTGGGAGGCCCGCCCCGGCGAGGCCGTCCCGGAGCCGGCCCGGCCATGAAACGAAAGGCCCCCGCGCCGCAGCGCGGGGGCCGAGGGAAAGCCGGCCCCGAGGGCCGATCGGATCAGAACTTCAGCTTCAGCGTGGCGCCCAGGATGTTGGCCTCGTAGTCGCCCCGGTTGCCGGCGAGCAGCAGGGCTCCCGGCAGGTACGGGTCGAGGTCCTGGAGGATGAAGCTGTCGATGGAGTAGTCCTCGTAGCGGTAGAAGAGGCCGACCACGGTGTTCTTCATGATCTTGTAGTCGAACGCCATCCCGCCCTGGAAGAGCTTGATGTCCTCGTAGTTGGGGATGTCCACCGCGGCTGCGCGGTTGCCGAGCGGAATGCCGCCCTGCGTGGCCTCGAAGTCGAGGAAGCCGTCCGACTCGGAGTAGTTGATCCACGCCCGGTAGCTCCAGCGCTTCTCCCGGTAGTTGAAGCCGAAGCCGACCATGTCGTTGTTCTCTTCGAAGTCGGCGTACCAGTTGTCGCGCGGATCGAGCGACGCGGTGGCGCCGGACTGGCGGGAGACCATCGAGGAGTCGCGGTCGGCCTGCTGGTAGTGGAGGAAGAAGTTGATCTTCTCGCTGGGGGCGTAGCCGACCTCGACGTTCCAGTTGAAGTACTCCTCGTCCGTCAGGCCGAGGATGCTCTCGTCGTATTCGTCCTGCCGCGTGTCGATGCCGGCGGCGACCGACCAGCCCGACGCGGGCATCCACTCGAGGGTCACGTTGAAGCGCTCGTAGTCGCGCTCCGCCTCGTCGTAGCGGCGCAGGTCGGGATTCTGGCTCGGCACGCCGTGCTCGGTGAAGCTCCACTCCTCGGCGTAGTAGTCGTACTCGCTCGTCGAGCGGTTGCCCATCTCGGCCGCGGCGCGGAGGTTCCAGTCCTTCGCGAGCTTGCTGTCGAAGGTGAGGCGGACCACGTCGTCGTCGGCGGACTTCACCTCGCGGAAGTCGCGGTCCATGCTGTCGATCTTGTACTCGAGACCGAGGCGGCTCGCCTTGCCGATCTCCCAGCCGAGCTCGGCGGAGATCGTCTCGCGGCTCCAGGCGTACTTCGGCGTGATGCGGCCGACGTTCTGCCAGTAGCCGTGGTAGCGCCCGTAGCCGGGGATCTCGATCTGCGACGACTTGTTGTCGTAGTCGTAGGACCGGTAGCGGGCGCGGAAGGTGAACACCTCGGCGAAGCGGGTGCCGAAGTCGAGGTTGAAGCTGGTGAGGGTGACCTTCCGGTCGGCCGTCTGCTGCGGCAGGATCCCGGGGTCGGAGGCGAGCTGGCCGGCCGTGGTGCGGACCGCCGAGTTGAGCAGGTACGGCTCGAGGTCGGCGTTCTGCTTGAGGTCGGTCTGGCTGAACGCGGCGTTGAGCCAGAACTTCTTGCCCCAGCGCCAGTTGCCGTTGGCGAAGAGGCTCCCCGCCGAGTTGTCCGGGTTGAGCGAGGCGATGCCGCGCGCGCCGCCGGCGATCGAGCTCGAGCCCGGGGCCTGGTAGGCGCCCGAGTTCGTGGCGTCCGTCGCCCGGAAGGGGTTGTCCCAGTAGATGGTGTCGATGTTGTTCTCGAACCGGGAGTAGCGGTAGCCGAAGCGCAGGGCGCCGTTCTTCATCCGCCACTCGCCGTCGAGCGTCGCGTCGTCGGTGTCGTAGTCGATCGGCTCGGGGAGCTCGGTGACGTTGTTGAAGCCGAACGCCACGCCGAGCGGACGCGAGCCGGTCCGGTTCTCGTGCTTGTACTCGAGGCCCCAGCCGATGTTCGAGCTCTTGCCGAGCTCGAAGCGGGCGTGGGTGCGGTCGCGCTGCAGGCCGACGTCGACCCGCGGTGCCGCCTCCAGGTACGGCGTGATGAGGCCGTTGAGGAAGGCGAAGTTCACGCTCGCCGGGCTGGCCGCGAAGCGGGTCTCGAGGGCCGCCTGGATCCCGGCGCGAATCGGCGCCGCGATCTCGAAGAGGTTCCCGTCCCGGGTCCAGAGGAAGGTGGCGTCGTTCTGGTAGTTGTGCGGGATCTTGTTGTAGTCGAGGAAGAACGAGTAGCTCCCCGAGACGTCGTAGTCGAGGGTGTAGCGGGCGTCCCGCTGGCCGACGTCCTTCAACCAGATGCCGAGCTCGCGCTTCCCTTCGGGGTCGGAGCCGGAGATGACGACCTTCGGGATCTTGAAGCCGTCGGTCTCGTCGGTGTACTCCTGGAACTTCGCCGAGTTGGAGTCGACGTCGACCCACTGCGGCCCGAAGACCAGGGCGTCGAGGTGGAGCTGGAAGCCCTCGTCCTCGGCGGCGCGTGCGGCCGGGGCGGCGACGAGCGCCAGCAGGGCGGCGGCGCAGAGCAGCCAGGCGGGGCGCAGGATCGTGCGATCTCTCATGGCTCGCTCCTACTGCCCGAGGTACGGCGACCCGACCGCGTTCGACCCGTGGATCATCGGGTGGCAGTTCAGGCACGCCTGGTTGAACAACCGGTTGGTGCCGGCGCCCTCGTTCTCGAGGGTCGGCAGCTTGAAGCCGTCGTAGATCGTGCCGGGGTGCCGGGTGTTGGCGTGGCACTGCTGGCAGTTGAACGGGATCGAGGTCTTCTGCAGGTAGAGGTGGTTCGACCCGTGCGGGGTGTGGCAGTTGCCGCAGTTCTCGCGCACCGGCGGGTGCTCCCAGACGAAGGGGCCGCGGTAGTTCGCGTGGCAGCTGTAGCAGAGGTCGTTGACCGAGGCCGCGACCACCATCTTCTCGCCCACCGAGCCGTGCGGATTGTGGCAGTCGGCGCAGGAGATCTTCCCCTCGCGGATCGGGTGGTGCGAGTTCTTGTAGGTGTCGGCGCGCACGTCGCGGTGGCACTCGTAGCAGCTCTCCACCGGGTTCGCGGACTTCAGCAGCGCCTTGCCGTACTTCGCACCGTGGACACTGTGGCAGCTGACGCAGGAGACCTGCCGCGCTTCGTGGGCGCTGCCGTGCCAGAGGGCTTGGTTGCCGCCGGCGTGGCAGCTCAGGCAGACCGCCGAGGCCTCGGAGGCCCGCAGGCTGTCGACCTTCTTCGGGCGCAGCGCCAGGTCGTCCGGGTCGTCGGCGTGCGCCGCGCCCGGCCCGTGGCAGGCCTCGCAACTCAGGGTCGTCTGCGCGGCGAAGGCCGGCCGCCCGTGCGGGGTGCCCGCGAGCGACATGCCGTCGTGGCAGCCGATGCAGGTCTCACCACCCGCGTACCCGCCTCCCTCTTGGGCGGCCACGGGAGCGGCGAGCCCGGCCCCGACCAGGACCGCCCCCAGCAGGGCGAGTCCGAGCAGGGACCAAGATCTCGGATTCCTCATGACTCCTCCTCCTCTCTCTCTCCACCGGCAATCGCCGGAAGTTGGCGGGATTATCAGACTGCACCTGCCCTTTGACGCCATCAGACCGGATGGCGTGAGGATGCACTATCGGGCGGCGGCCAAGGCCACCCGAAGGGGGGGGTGGGGTGGGTTGGGGCGGGGATTCGGGGCGTTGCAAGGCGGTCCCCCGCTGAGTAGCGTCGGCGGCGGGCAGGGGGGCCCGGAACCCGGCGGCGAGCCGGGCGGACGCGGTCGCTCCCTCCGGCCCGGGAGGAGGACCCGATGAAGGGATTTTTCGCCGCGCTGACCCGCCACCCCGTGAGCCTCGCCGGGACGGTTCTGACCACCTCTGCGGCGGTGCTCTTCATCGCCCTCTTCGCCCTCGAGCTCGCCGGCATGCACGGCGGGCCGTACGTCGGGATCATCGCCTACCTCATCCTGCCGGGGATCTTCGTCCTCGGCCTGCTCCTGATCCCGCTCGGCGCGCGCCTGGAGCGCCGGCGGCGGGCGGCCGGCGCCACCGAGTCCGCCTTCCCGGTGGTCGACCTGAACCGTGCCGAGACCCGCAACCGGGTGATCCTCGTCTTCGCCCTCAGCCTCGTGAACGTCCTGCTCCTGGCGGTGGCGATGTACAAGGGGATGGAGGTGATGGACTCCACCGCCTTCTGCGGCCAGGCCTGCCACAGCGTGATGAGCCCGGAGTTCGCCGCCTACCAGCGCGGCGCCCACGCCAGCGTGGCGTGCGTCGACTGCCACATCGGGCCCGGCGCGGGCTGGTTCGTGAAGTCGAAGCTCTCCGGCGCCTGGCAGGTGGTCTCGGTGAATCTCGACCTCTACCCGCGCCCGATCCCCACCCCGGTGCACAACCTGCGCCCGGCGCGCGACACCTGCGAGCAGTGCCACTGGCCGCAGAAGTTCGTGGGCGACCGGCTGAAGGTGATCACCTCCTACGCCGACGACGAGGAGGTGAGCGAGATGAAGACCGTGCTCCTGCTCCGGGTCGGCGGCATCCAGGGGCGGACCTCCCACGGCATCCACTGGCACGTCGACCCCGAGAACGAGATCCGGTTCCGGGCCGACGAGAGCCGGGAGACGGTCTACGAGATCGAGATGCGGGGCGAGGACGGGGAGGCGGTCCGCTTCTTCGCCCCCGGCGCGGCCGAGGGGGAGCTGGCGGCGGCCGGCACCTGGCGAACCATGGACTGCGTCGACTGCCACAACCGGCCGAGCCACACCTTCCACTCCGCCGAGGACGAGGTGGACCGCGAGCTGCTCTCCGGACGCATCGCCCGCGACCTGCCGTTCGTGCGGCGCGAGGGGGTGCGGCTCGCCCGTGCCGACTATCCCTCGCACGAGGCGGCGCGCGAGGCGATCCTGGCCGGCCTCCGAGGTTTCTACGCCGAGCAGTTCCCGGAGCTCGCGGCGACGCGGGCGGAGGCGATCGCGGAGGCCGCGGCGGCGATCTGGGACGGCTACCGGGCCAACGTGCACCCGACGATGAACGTCACCTGGGGCACCTACCCGAACCACATCGGCCACGAGGACACGCCGGGCTGCTTCCGCTGCCACGACGACCTGCACGCGACGGCCGACGGCGGTCGCGTGGTCTCCCAGGACTGCGAGACCTGCCACAGCCTGCTGGCGATGGAGGAGGAGGACCCGGAGATCCTGCGGGTCCTCAAGCCGTGAGGGGCCGCGGCGCCGCGGGGATGGAGCGTCTGGACCGAACACGCCATGCCGGTCGCCCGCCACGGAGCGGGGGGGCCGGAGAGGGGATCGTCATGCAGAGACCGCACTCGCAACCGAAGGGCCGGCGCGGGATCGCCCGCCTGGCCCTCTTCGCGCTGCTGCCGCTCGGGCTCCTGGCCGCCGCGGCCGGCGCCCAGGAGAGCTCCTGCACGGACTGCCACGAGGTCGACGTCGCGGCGTTCGAGCAGACCGTCCACGGCAGCCTCTCCTGCATCGACTGTCACGCCGGCGCCGCGGCCGAAGAGCACGACGCGGAGATGGCGCGGGCGGACTGCGCCGACTGCCACGGCGACGCCGTCGAGGCGCTGGCCGCGTCGGTCCACGGCCACGCGGAGTTCCTCGAGCTCTCCGGGCAGGACTCGTGCACCACCTGCCACGGGAAGGTGCACGCGCTGGTGCCCGCGGGCGACCCGGCCTCGCCGGTCCATCCCGTGCGCCTGCCGGAGACCTGCGGCCACTGCCACTCGTCCGGCGAGATGGCGAAGCGGTTCGGCTTCCGCTTCGTGCAGCCGCTCTCGGCCTACGAGGCCAGCGTCCACCACAAGGCGCTCCTGGCCGGCAAGGAGTCGGCGACCTGCTCGAGCTGCCACGGGGCGCACGACATCCTGCCCGGCACCGATTCCGCCTCGAAGGTCCACTACACCCACGTGCCCGCGCTTTGCGGCGAGTGTCACGGCGAGATCGCCACGGTCTTCGGCGAGAGCGTGCACGGGGTCGCCGCCGCCAAGGGGGTCCGCGAGTCCCCGGTCTGCACCGACTGCCACGGGGAGCACCGGATCATCGGCCCCGGCGACGCGGGCTCGCCGGTCTCGGCCTCGAACGTGCCGACCATGACCTGCGGCCGCTGCCACGGCGACCTGCGGGTGACGGAGCGGTTCGGCCTCGACTCGCGCGTCGTCTCCTCGTTCCAGGACAGCTTCCACGGCCTCGCGAACCGGGCCGGCAGCCAGACGGTCGCCAACTGCGCCTCCTGCCACGGCATCCACGACATCCAGCCGTCGACCGATCCGCGCTCGCACACCCACCCGGACCGGGTCGCGGAGACCTGCGGCAGCTGCCATCCGGGGGCGGGGACGCGCTTCCCGATCGGGGCGGTGCACGTGCTGCCCCAGGACCGGGACTCGGCCCACCCGGCCGTCTACTGGGCGCGCAACGGCTACCTCTGGTTGATCTGGCTGACCATCGGCGGCATGTTCGTCCACAACTTCCTCGACCTGCGCCGCAAGGCGCTGTCGCCGATCCCGCGCCCGCAGGTGCCGTTGCACGCCCGGAGGGAGCGGCTGAGCCTCGGCTTCCGCCTGGCCCACGCGGCGACGGCGCTCTCGTTCATGGTGCTCGTCTACACCGGCTTCGCCCTGAAGTACCCGGAGGCGGGCTGGGCGGCGCCGCTGCTGATCTGGGAGTCGCAGTTCGGGCTCCGCGGCTGGCTCCACCGTCTCGCGGCGGTGGTGATGATGGCGGCCTTCGTCGGCCACTTCCTCCACGTCGCCTTCGACCGGCGCGCGCGGCGCGTGATCGCCGCGATGCGGCCGACCATCCACGACGCGCAGGAGGTGGTGGAGCGGGTGAAGTGGTACCTCGGCAGGCGCAAGACGATGCCGCACGCGCCGCCGCTCGGCTACATCGAGAAGGCCGAGTACCTGGCCCTCGTCTGGGGCACCGTGGTGATGGCGGTGACCGGCTTCATCCTCTGGTTCGAAAACTGGTCGCTCGCCTACCTGCCGAAGTGGGTCAGCGATCTTGCCACCGTGGTCCACTTCTACGAGGCGGTGCTGGCGACGCTGGCCATCATCGTCTGGCACTTCTACTGGGTGATGTTCGACCCGCTCATCTACCCGATGGACACCGCCTGGCTGACCGGCAAGGAGGCGCCGGGGCGGACGCTGGAGCGCACCGCGCCGCCGGATGGGCACGCTTAGGGTCTTCTCTCTGTCGTCCCGCGACTGGATTCGGGGCGACGGGAGATCAGAGGTCCAGGCAGGTCTTCTTTCGGGGCGCGCCGGGACCCGCCCCTACGGGCGCCGGGGCAGGGCGGGAGCGGTGGGCGCCGCTCTCAGGCCCCGTCTTCGGGCAGCTCCACCATGTGGTGGCGCAGGGCGTAGCTGACGACCTGCGCGCGGTTGTTGAGGTGGAGCTTGTCGAGGATGTTGCGCAGGTGGAACTTCACCGTGTTCTCCGAGACCCCGAGCTTGGCGGCGAGCTTGCGGTTCGAGGTGACGCCGCGCACCAGCAGCTCGAGGACCTCCCGCTCGCGGTCGGTGAGGGCGTCCGGGTTCTGCTGCGCGGGGACGGCCTTGGCCGGGTGGGCGAACTCGGCGAGCAGCCGCCGGGCGAGGCTCGGCGTGAGGGCCGGCTCCCCGCGCTCGACCCCCTCGAGGAGGGTGAAGAACTGGGCCGCCTCGAGGTCCTTGAGCAGGTAGCCCTGGGCCCCCGACTTGATGGCCTCGAAGAGGTGGGCGTCGTCGTCGGAGGCGGTGAGGACCACGACCTTGACCTCCAACCCCTCGGCCGAGATCACGCGGGTCGCGGCCAGGCCGTCCATCTCGGGCATCGAGAGGTCCATGAGGACGATTTCGGGGCGGAGGCGCTTGGCGAGCTCGACCGCCTCGCGGCCGTTGCGGGCCTCTCCCACCACCTCGTAACCCTGGGCCTCGAGCAGGCTCCGCAGGCTGTCGCGGAAGAGCGAATGGTCGTCGGCGATCAGGATGCGCATGTTCAGACTCCTCGCGAGACGGACAGGGGGACCTCTGCCTCGACGCGCGTGCCGGTCCCGGGTGTGCTGCTGATCTGCAGGTGTCCCCCCAGGCTCTCGGCCCGCTCGCGCATGGTGGCGAGGCCGAAGCGGGGGAACTCGCTGCGTCCCAGTGCCTCGGGGCGGAATCCTACCCCGTCGTCCTCGACCGTGACCCGGACGCGGTCGTCGAGGGCGTGGCAGCGGACGGCCACCCGCTCGGCGCGGGCGTGCTTGCGGACGTTGGCCAGTCCCTCCTGGACGATGCGGAAGACCTGGAGCTCGATGCCGGCCGGGAGCCGCAGCCGGCGGTCGATCTCGACCTCGGCGGTGAGGCCGGACTGCGCCGCCCAGCGGTCGACGTAGTCGCGCACGGCCTCCGGCAGCGAGCGGCCGGGGGCGGAGCTGACCCGCAGGCCGAGGATCCCCTCCCGCACGTCGGCGTAGACCTCGCGGGCGGCCGCCGCCAGCTGGTTGAGCTGGTCGCTGGCCTCGTGGGTCTTGCCGTGGCGCAGGTAGCCCTGGACCGCCTGTGCCTTCGTGTTGACGTAGGCGAGCACCTGCGCGAGGCCGTCGTGCATCTCGTGGGCCAGCCGCAGGCGCTCCTCGGAGGCCGCGAGCTCGCGCACGCGCTGATGCAGATGGGCGTTGTCGATCGCCACCGACGCCTGCACCGCGAAGCGAGAGAGCGTCTCCTGGTCCTCGCGGGTGAACGGCTGGTTGTCCTGGCGCTCGGAGACGTAGAGGTTGCCGCGGAACGGCGGCTTGCAGACGATCGGCACGGCGAGGAGCGAGCGGATCGGCGGATGCCCCGGCGGGAAGCCGCCGGCGCGCGCGTCGGCGCCGATGTCGTCGACCAGCAGGTGCTCTTCGGGGCCGAGCGGGATGCCGAGCAGCCCCCTGCCGGTCGGCGGGGCGCCGATCGCGGCGCGCACCTCTCCGCTCATCCCGGAGGTGATGAAGGCCGAGATCTGCCCGGTCTCCGCGTAGACGGCGAGGGCGCCGTAGCGGCTCTGGATCAGCTGGCGCGCCTGGTCGACGACCTTCTGGAGCACCGCGTCGAGGGCGAGCTCGGCGCCGATGTCGATCCCCGCCTGATGCAGGGCGAGCAGCTCGCGATTCTGCCGCTCGAGCTGGGTCTGCATCGAGTCGAGGACGTGGAAGAAGGCGCCGAAGAAGAACAGGGCGACGACGATCAGGATGCCGTCGATCAGGAGCCGCCCGGGCAGCGAGAGGAGGTACGGGTAGAGGAGGTGCCGGCTGACCTCGAGGACGAGAACGAAGAAAGCGGAGCTCAGGAAGGCGTAGAGCTTGAGTCGCTTGAGGGTCACCGCCGCGGTCCGCGCAGTCTTCCAGCCGGCCGGCTATGGCCGGTCAGCGCGCGGCAGTCTAGCACGCGCCTCGCGCGGCGCCGGCTTCAGCGGCGCCAGGTGCGGAAGCGCAGCAGCGAGTAGACCGGGCACCATCCGAGGAGCCCGGTCGCGAGCGGTACCCAGCCGAAGAGGACGAGGGCGATGCTGCCCAGATCCGGCAGCACGCCGAGGCCGCCGAGCGCGAGCGCAGTGAGGCCGACGGCCACGCGCAGCGCGCGGTCCCAGGTGGCGAGATTGCGAAAGGCGAAGTTCAAGGTCCCTCTTCGGATGTCGGCGGGATGCTCGCAACTGGGCCCGATCCGGACAACGGCCCGCGGGGTGGTCGGCCCCCACCCTGCCGGGTGGGCGGCCGCGCGCGGGGAGCCGCTAGCGCCCGAGCCAGGCGGGGAGGGCCAGGGAGAGGGCGGGGAGATAGGTGATCAGCAGCAGCCCGGCCCCCTGCAGGAGGAGGAAGGGGAGGACGCTCCGGTAGAGGCGGGTGATCGGAGTGGAGAAGCGCGAGGCCGAGAGGAAGAGGTTGAGGCCGACCGGCGGGAAGAGGAAGCCGAGCTCGAGGTTGGCGAGGAAGATCACCCCGAGGTGGAGCGGGTCGATCCCGAACGCCGCGCCGAGCGGGATCACGAGCGGCGTGAGGACGACGATCGCCGAGTAGATCTCGAGCACCGAGCCGAGCACCAGCAGGAAGAGGTTGAGGGCGAGGAGGAAGAGGATCCGCGAGTCGATGTTCGCCTGCACGAAGGCGAGGAGGCGGTCGGGGACCTGCGCATCCACCAGCCAGGAGGTCAGGCCCATGGCGCTCGCCAGCAGCACCAGGACGCCACCCACGAGGCGGCCGCCCTTCACCAGCACCCGCGGCAGGTCGCGCCGGGGGTGGATCTCGCGCGTGATCCCGCACTCGATCAGGAGCGCGTAGAGAGCCCCCGCCGCCGCCGCCTCCACCATCGACGCCACGCCGCTCGCGAAGAGCCCGACGATGAGCAGCGGCACCGACAGCTCCCACTTCGCCGCCCAGCTCGCGCCGGCGAGCTCGCGCCAGGAGAAGGGGTGGTTCGCGCGCTGCTCGCGCCGCCCGACCAGGATCCCGTAGGCGGCGGTCAGGGCGACGAGGAGGAGCCCGGGGAGGAAGCCGGCGAGGAAGAGCTGGTCGGCCGGGGCGCTCGCGACCACCGCGAAGAGGATGACCGGCAGGCTCGGAGGGAAGAGGAGCCCGAGGCTCCCGCCCGCCGTGACCAGGCCGAGCGAGAAGCGCTCGCCGTACCCCTCGTCGCGGAGGATCGGGTAGACGAGCCCGCCGAGCGCGAGGATCGTGATCCCCGAGCCGCCGGTGAAGGTGGTGAAGAGGGCGCAGACGCCGGCCACCAGCACCGCGATGCCGCCCGGCATCCAGCCGAAGAGGGCGCGGAAGAAGCGAACGAGGCGGTCCGCGGCGCGCGACTCGGCGAGCACGTAGCCGCAGGCGGTGAGCAGCGGGATCGCCGGCAGCGTGGGGGAGGCGATCAGCCGGTAGATCTCGGCCGGCACCGCGGATACCGGCGTGCCGTCGGCGAAGAAGAGGAGCAGCCCGACTCCGGCCATGCCGGTGAAGACCGGAGCGCCGAGCACGACGGCCGCGAGCACGACGCCGACCAGGGCCCAGAGGAACGGGCCGGAGAGCTCGCCGCCGAACCGGCCGAAGGCGAAAGCGGCGGCGATCGCGGCGAAGGCGGCGGCCCGCCCGCTCCAGCGCCCGCTCCCGCGCCAGGCGAGGCGGAGCGCGATCAGGGCGAGCCCGGCCGGCATCACGAGCTCGCTCCACCAGGTGGGGATCCCGAGGCCGAGGCGATCGCCCCCCTGCCGGTTGGCGAACACGACCTGGAGGGCGCCGTGCGCGACCACCGCGGTGACCGCGGCGGCCACGGCGGCGGCGAAGAGCGCCGCGGCGCGCCGGGCCGCGCCCCCCTCGCGCAAGAACTCGGCCGTCGAGAGGGTCAGGTGCCCGCCGTCGCGCGCCGCGATGAGGCCACCGACGAAGGTCAGCCAGAGGGTCAGCTGCTGCAGGTAGACCGCCGAGCCGGGGATGTGGAGGCCGCCGAGCGGGCGGCCCGCGGCCTCGACGACCGGCAGCGCGATGGCGAGCAGGAAGGCGGAGACCAGCAGCCCGTTCTCGGTGCGGTGCCCCCAGGCGACCCCTCGCCGCGCGAGGGCCAGGACCCGGCTCACGGCGCGGTGGCCCGGGCGCGGTGGGCGTCGCGCAGGGCGAGGGCGGCGTCGAGCATCGCCCCGGGCACGAAGGCGTCGCGCAGCTTCGGGTAGGCGTCCTCGACGCGGCGCTCCCACTCCTGGCGGGCCGCCGCGTCGACCGGGACCAGGGTGAGGCCCCGCTGGACCATCGCCGCCACGTGCTCCGGGGCGCTCGCCCGGGTCTGGCTGGAGAGCTGCTGCGCCGCCTCCCGGGCCGCGGCGGCGAGCGGCTCGCGCAACTCGGGTGGCACCTTGTTCCACGAGCGCTCGGAGACGACGAGCCCGCCCACCAGCACCGCCCACGGCAGGTCGGTGAGGTAGGGGGCCTGCTGGTTCCACTGCAGGAGGACCGCCGCCTGGGGAGTGGTCGCGACCGCCGTGACCAGGCCGGTCTGCAGGGCGGTGGAGATCTCGGTGGAGGGGAGCGGCACCGGCTGGAAGCCGGCCGCCTTCCAGAGCTCGGTCGTGGGCGCGTCGCCGCTCCAGCTGAAGAGCTTCTGCGCCGCGAGGTCCCTCGGCGTGGCGACGGGGCTCTTGGCGAAGAACTGCACCCAGCCGCCGTCGGCCCAGGCCAGGACCACGAACCCCTTGGCGGCGAAGCTCGCCGCGAGGCGCGGCTCGAGCCCCGCCGCGACGGCGTCGAACTCCTCGTAGCTGCGGTAGGCGAGGGGCACGAGCAGGGCGTGGATGCCGCGGTCGATCTGGGCCAGCCCGGCCGGGGCGAGCAGCGCGGCGTCGAGGGTCCCGAGGCGCATCTTGCGCACCAGGTCGCCGTCGTCGCCGGCGACCCCGCCGGGATAGAGGCGCAGCGTGACCCGACCCCCGGAGATCTCCTGCCAGCGGGCCGCGAGCTCCTGGAGCGTCGCGTGCCAGCTCGAGCCCTGGGGCACCAGCGTCGCCATCTTGAGCGTCACCTTCTGGGCCCGGGCGGGGGCCGCGGCGAGCAGCGCGCCGGCGAGCGCGAGAGCGAGCGCCGCGGCGGCGATCGGGAGGGCGCGGGGGCGGAGACGGGGCATGGCGGTTCTCCTCATTCCAGGAAGAGCTCGTCGGCACGGGCGAGGAGCCAGCGGGCGCGGCGCTGCGCCAGGAGGTTCGCGAGGCGGTGCTCGCCCGAGGCGTCGGCATCGAGCGCGAGAGCCTCCCCGAGGAGGCGGGAGAACTCCTCGCGGTCCTGCGCCGCCACGGCGACGCTCTCCGCGAAGCCGACGAGCGGCGCCGCCCGCCGGCCGCGGGCGTGGCGCAGCGCCTCGGCGAGCGCCGCGCGGGCGCGCTCCGCCGCCCCCGCCGCAGCGGCGGCCCGTCCCCCCTCCCAGGCGATGTAGAAGTCGTGGATGGCGCCGTCGCCGAAGGCGGGGTCGAGCTCCCGCGCCCGGCGCATCAGGCGCTCGGCGAGCGGCAGGTCGGCGGCGAGGGCGGGGTCGTCGAGCGCGAGCGCGGTTCGCGCTCCCCAGGAGGCGGCGGTCCAGTAGAGGAAAGGAACCGCGCGCCGGTCGAGGGCGGCGAGCGCCGCGTCGCGCCGCCCGGTGTCGCGGAGGTCGCCCTCGAAGCGGGGCCGGAAGGTGGCCAGCCCGCGCAGGCCGTAGGCGGTGGCGCGCGCCAGGAGGCGGCCGGCGCGCTCCCGCTCCGCGCGCGCCGCCGCGTAGTCGCTCTCCTCGAGCAGGTCGGCCTCGGGGACCAGGAAGCCCTGCGCGTACTGGGTGAAGCCGGAGGCGGCGGCGAGCAGGAGGCGGCGGTTG
>JAHDVN010000055.1 GCA_023384635.1 Thermoanaerobaculia bacterium | reverse complement strand
TAGCTCTTGTCCCAGAGCTCGCGGTCGATCCGCGGGAAGACGGCCCGGACCTCCTCGTCCCAGCTCCAGAGAAGGTTGTAGGCGAGGTCCTCGAGGCGGCGAAGGCGCTCCGGGAGGGCCGGCACGACGCGGAAGGAATCGAGGCGCATGGGATCTCCTCCTCGGGACGCAGGCTAGGGTAGCACCGCGGCGGAGGGGGAGCCGTCCCCGCCCGCGGAGAGACCCGGCCCGGATCTTGCAGTCGTGCGCGCGCATCCCGGGCCTCAGGGCCCCCACCCGAAGGAGACGACGACCATGAAGAAGACTCTCGCGTTCGCATTCGCCCTGCTCCTCCTGCTGGCCGCCGCCCCCGCCCTGCGGGCCGGTGAAGGGGAGGTGACCCTCTCCGGCAAGATCGCCTGCGGCCACTGCACGCTGAAGCTCGAGGGGCTCACCTCCTGTCAGGACATCTTCGTCGCCGAGCGGGACGGCCAGAGCGTCAACTACTGGCTGGTGAAGAACGACGTCGCGAAGGAGTTCGGCCACACCTGCGCCGGGGAGAAGAAGGTGACCGTCACCGGCAAGATCCTCGACCAGGACGGCCACACCTGGATCGAGGCTTCGAAGATCGAGAAGATCGGTTGAGCTCGCGGGGGCGGGCGCGCCGCCGGATCGCAGGTCGGCCAAACCGGCACCCGCAAGGCCAACCCGACGCCCTCGGCGCGCGGCCTGCGAACCGGGCAGAGGGGAATCACCCCGGCCCGCCCCCGTCCGCACAACGCCCCGTCGCACTCCTGCGTCGCCCGCTCCACGTCCCCGAAACAAAAGGGCCCCCGGCCCGGCGGCCGGAGGCCCTCGTCGACCGCTCCGGACCCGGGGCCCGGAGCCAGCGCCTCAGTAGCTGACCTTCAGCTGATAGGTCGCCTTGGTGCTGGCGTAGCGATAGACCCGGACGTAGACGGTGACCGCGCTGGTGCCGGTGTTCTTCCAGGTGGCCTGCTCGGCGGTCGTGCCGCTGGCGGTGCTCTTCGCCACCGCGGTGGACGAGCCCGCGCGGTAGATGTAGAGGTCGTAGTCCGCCGAGAGGCCGTTGAGCACGGCCGTGACCGTCATGCCGGCCGGGAGGCTCATCGAGAAGTAGTCGTTGGTCGCGGTCTCGTTGACGAAGGTCCCCGGCACCTGACTGCAGGGGGCCGTCAGGGGGTCCGCGGTGGAGGTGGTGTCGTTCGCCTCGCTCTCGTAGACGGTGGCGCAGGTCGGCGCCGTGCCGTAGCTGCCGGTGAGCGAGACGCCGGAGTAGGCGGCGTACGCGTTGAGCATGACGTACCAGGTGCCGGCCTGCGGGGTGGCGAAGGTGCAGCTCTCCGCGTTGCCCGACAGGTAGGGCCGGCAATCGTAGCTCGAGGTCGTCGGTGCCGAACCGAACTTCACGTACAGGTCGGCGTCGCCCGTGCCGCCCGAGATCTGGAAGACGAGGTTGCCCGCCCCCGAGGGGACGCTCATCGTCCACGTCTGCTCGCTGCTCGCGGCGCCGGAGAGGTTGGTCACCGGCACCCCGTTCTGCAACACGTTGCCGCCCGAGCAGGCGGCGGTGGTCGCCGATACCTGCGCCGAGTTGCCCGACTCGCAGCTCGCGTAGCTGCGCACCACGTAGTAGTAGGTCGTGTTGCAGGTCAGGCCGGTGTTCGCGAAGCTCGTCGTCGCCGCCGTCCCCACCTGCGTGTACGGGCCACCGCTCGTCGTGGCGCGGTAGATCCGGTACTCCGTCGCCCCGGACACCGACCCCCACGACAGGTTGATCTGCGTCGCGCTCGCCGCCGACGCCGACACCCCCGTCGGCGCCGCCGGCGGCGTGCAGGCCGTGGCGTAGCTGCCGTTGAGGGTCACGCCGGAGTACGCCGAGTAGGCGCGGAGCATGACGTACCAGGTGCCGGCCTGCGGGGTGGCGAAGGTGCAGCTCTCCGCGTTGCCCGACAGGTAGGGCCGGCAATCGTAGCTCGAGGTCGTCGGTGCCGAACCGAACTTCACGTACAGGTCGGCGTCGCCCGTGCCGCCCGAGATCTGGAAGACGAGGTTGCCCGCCCCCGAGGGGACGCTCATCGTCCACGTCTGCTCGCTGCTCGCGGCGCCGGAGAGGTTGGTCACCGGCACCCCGTTCTGCAACACGTTGCCGCCCGAGCAGGCGGCGGTGGTCGCCGATACCTGCGCCGAGTTGCCCGACTCGCAGCTCGCGTAGCTGCGCACCACGTAGTAGTAGGTCGTGTTGCAGGTCAGGCCGGTGTTCGCGAAGCTCGTCGTCGCCGCCGTCCCCACCTGCGTGTACGGGCCACCGCTCGTCGTGGCGCGGTAGATCCGGTACTCCGTCGCCCCGGACACCGACCCCCACGACAGGTTGATCTGCGTCGCGCCCGCCGCCGACGCCGATACCCCCGTCGGCGCCGCCGGCGGCGTGCAGGCCTGCCCGGCCGGGGTCACCGAAGCGCAGGTCGACGGCACCGAGGCGCAGGCCTCGTTGCCCGATGGCTGCGCCGCGAGCTGGTAGTAGTAAGTGACGCCGTTGGCCACGCCGGTGTCCACGAAGGAGCTGCCGGAGAGGTCATTGGCCACCTTCACGAAGCCGGCGTTGCAGCCGGACTCGTTGCGGTAGAGGTCGTAGACGCCGCTCGAGCCGCTCCAGGAGGCGGTGACCTGGAAGTCGCCCGGGGTGAGCGCGAGAGCCGGCTTGGCCGGCGGCGTGCAACCGGCATAGGTGGTGCTCGCCCCCGCGTCGGTGGTGCAGGCGATCCCGTGGCGGTTGAAGGCGGCGTAGAGCGCGCCCCCGTGCGGGGTGCCGTTGGTGAGGTTGCCGTCGTCGTCGTCCACCGCCCGGAAGACGCGCCAGAGGCTTCCGGAGGAGCAGCCGTTGGCGGTCCACGGGGTGGTGGTCTTCACGCAGGTGAAGGCGGCGGTGGCGGTCGAGCGCGAGAGGTACCAGAGCCGGTCGACGATCGCCCAGGCCGCGCCGGTGCCGGGGTTCGGCAGGTCGCGCGCCGCGAGGTCCCAGATCGCCTCGGAGGAGACCAGCGACTCGCAGTGCCCTTCCTTGCCGCACGGGCCCTTGTAGTTCGGATTCGAGGCCGACGGATTCGGGCAGATCGCCTGGGTGAAGTTGCCGACCGTCGAGGGGACGTTGTTCGAGTGCTTCGCCCAGTCGATGTCGCGCACGCCCGTGCACGCGGTGCAGGCGTTGCCGTAGCCCGAGCAGTTGCTCGAGAGGAAGCCGTTGCCGATGCACGACTGGTGCGTCGCCAGCGCGGCGGTGATGTCGCCGTAGGTCTCCCCGGTGCCGTTGTCCGGCGAGGAGCCGTTGCCGTCGTTGCTGTCCAGGCCGTGCCCGTACTCGTGGAGCGCCACACCCGGCAGCTCGCCGGTGTTGGCGCAGCCGCTGCCAGAGCGGAAGAAGTTGACCGAGGAGCCGTTCCAGTACGCGTTGCAGACCTGGTTGATGTTGACGTTGGCGGTCAGCTGCGCGTTGATCCAGCTGTTGGAGGGGAGCCAGCCCCGCGCCGCCTCCTTGGCCCGGTTGAGGTTGTAGAACTGGGTGCGCGCGGCGTGCGTGTTGCCGGCGCCGCCGGTACCCGGAGTGGTGCAGTCGGTGCCCGAGGAGGAGCCGAGCGCGATCTCGCCCGCGGCGTCCGAGCTCTTCGAGATCGAGCCGCAGGAGTCGCTGACGCGCACGTACTTGCCGTTGAGCGTGGTGGTCGCCGTCGAGCCGCTGAACTCGTAGACGCCGGCCGAGTTCGCGTAGACGCTGCTCGCGACGTTGGCGAACGGCATCGGCAGGACGCGCTCGGCCGCCGGGCGGTCCTTCTCGTAGGTGCCGCCGCTCACGCGCGCCTTGGAGTAGTGGTTCACGTCGTAGAACTCGAGCAGCGCGCCGGTGGTGGCGTCGACGCGGGCGCGCCAGGTGCCGACCACGCCGTCGCGGACGAACAGGATCTCCCAGACGGCGACCAGGCCACGGCCGGTGCCGTCGCCGCGGGCGGACGGCTGGTCGGCCGGCAGGAGGCGCAGGGTGCCGGCGTCGAGGATCTCGTCCACCGCCCAGAAGCCGCCCACGTGACGCTCGACGACCTGCAGCGCCTGGTCGGCCGAGATCTTCACTCTCGGGGTCGGCGTGCCGGGCGCCGGGAGGTTCTCGCTGCCGATCTGGATCAGGTTGCCGTTGTTGACGCGGAAGACGACGCGCGCGCCCTCGATCGGGAGGCCGTCGCGCAGCACGTCGAAGTCGACGAACCAGACGTGGGCGCCCGGCTGACCGGAGCGGCCCGGATTGAGCACCAGCATCTCGCCTGCGAGGCCCATTGCCGTCTCGAGCGACGGCAGCAGGGCGCGGGCGCGCGCCTCGAGGAAGGCGAGGCCGATCGCCGCTTCGCCCTCGAGGCCGAGCCCCTGAACGGTGAGGCCGTTGCCCTTGCCCGGGACCCAGGCGAGGCCCGAGCCCTCGATGAACTCGACGGCCCCGGTGCGCCGGTCGACCTCGGCCGTCCAGCTGCCCGGCAGGGCGGCCGACGCGCGACCCCAGCTCTCCGCGAGGCCCGCCTGCAGGGTGCCCTCGAGCTGGTCGAGCTTCGCGACGTCGCGGGTGGGCGTCAGGCGCTCGCTCGTGAACGAGATCAGGTTGAGGTAGTCCTGCCCGTCGGGGGCAACCTGGGCCGCCGCGGGAGCCGCCGGACCGAGACCGAGGGCGAGAACCGCGACTGCCAGTAGGGCCGTGCTGCGAGACGCTCCGGACATCTTTCCTCCTCGAGGGCGCGAAGCCCGATCCGATACCTTCGAATGGCGTCGAAGCAAGGCGGGAGCCAACCTCGGCGCGGCCGGGGGGAAGCCGAGCAAGGACGACAAACAAAGGACTTTCCGGGTACGGGGAGAGGTAAGGGACGGCTTGGGATCAAAGAGTGATCCGGCGCCGCGGGTCAAATGACGACGCAGGGGATCATGAATTGACCCTGCCAGTGCCCGGCCGATTCTGCCGCAGCTCGATTCCCCGGCCCGGTCCCATCCGGCTAGAGTCCGGCCGATGCAGCTGCGCCGACGTGCTTCCCGCGCCTTCCTCCTCGCCTCCCTGGCCTCGCTGCTCGCCCACGACGCCGCGCCGGGCGCGGAGCGGCCCCCGACTCCGGACGTTCTCCTCGTGACCCTCGACACGGTGCGGGCCGACCGGCTCGGGAGCTACGGCTGGCCCCACGCCCGCACCCCCAACCTGGACGCCCTGGCGCGGCGCGGCGTGCGATTCGTGCGCTGAGTCAAGGCGGTCCCGGTCACGCTGCCGAGCCATGCCACGCTGCTCACCGGGCTGCTCCCGCCCCGGCACGGCGTGCGCGACAACGGCACCTTCGCGCTGGCGGGCGAGGTGACGACGCTCGCCGAGCGCTTCCGCGCCGCCGGCTACGACGCCGGCGCCGTGGTCTCCGCCGTGGTGCTCGCGCGGCGGCACGGCCTCGACCAGGGGTTCCGGATCTACGACGACGATCTCGGCGCCGGCTACACGGCGGCCACGCAGGTCAGCGAGCGGAGCGCCGAGGCGGCGACCGACGCGGCGCTCGCCCTGCTCGCGAGGCTCGAGCGCCCCTTCTTCCTCTGGGTCCACTACTTCGACCCGCACGAGGAGTACCGGCCCCCCACCCGCTTCGCCGACCTCGGCGGCCCGAGCCGCCTCTACGACGGCGAGATCGCCTTCGTGGACGAGCAGCTCGGCCGGCTTCTCGCCGCGCTGCCGCCCGAGACCCTGGTGGCCGCGGTCGGCGACCACGGCGAGATGCTCGGCGAGCACGGCGAGCGGACTCACGGCCTGCTGCCGTTCGCGGGCGCGCGCCGGGTGCCGCTGATCGTCGCCGGGCCGGGCGTGCCGCGAGGGGTGGTGGACCGCTGCCTGGCGCGCACCGTCGATCTGCCGCCGACGCTCCTCGCCCTCGCCGGGCTCGCGGCGCCTCCGAACCTCGACGGCGAGCCGCTCCTGCCCCTGCCGGCGGCACACGAGCCGCGCTGCGCGCGCACCAGCTACAGCGAGAGCTTCCTCCCCTTCGTCGCCTACCGGTGGTACCCGCTCCGCGCCCTCTCCGACGGCGACTGGCTCTACCTCCAGGCTCCGACCCCCGCGCTCTACGATCTGCGCCGGGCCGGCGGAGAGGCGGCCGGCGAGGTCACCGGCAAGCCGGCGGTCGTCGCACGCCTGCGCTCCGGGCTGGCCTCGCTGCTCGCGGCGGCCGGCGAGGAGCTCGAGCCGGAGGTCGGCGCCGGCAGCCCGCTCGACGCCGAGCAGCGCGCCCAGCTGCTCGCCCTCGGCTACGTCGGGGGCGCTGCCGGCGGCACCGTGAGCGCCGCGCTGCCCGACCCCCGCGCCATGACCGACGTCGCCGAAGCCCTGCACCGGATCCACCGAGCGGTGCAGGAGGGGCGCTGCCGGGAGTCGCTGCGCGAGCTGCAGACGATCGTCCGCCGCGACCCGCGGAACTTCCCCGCCCTCAACCTCGCCGGCTTCTGCCTGAAGGAGGCCGGCCGTCCCGCCGACGCCCTCGCCCTCTTCCAGCGGGCCAGCGCCGTGAACGACCTCTCGGCGCTGCCGGTGGCCAACGCGGCCGGCGCGCTCCTGGCGCTCGGCCGCCGGCAGGAGGCGGCGCGGGAGTACCGGCGGGCGCTCGCCCTGGACCCGGCGCAGGCCGAGTCGGCGGCGAACCTCGCCCGCCTGCTGCGGGAAGGGGGCGACCGGCCGGGCGCTCTCGCGGTCCTCGAAGCGGCCTGGGAGGCCGGCTGCCGGGAGCCCTCCGTGCTCCTCGAGCGCGGCGTCGCCCGCGCCGAGACGGGGGATCTGCGCGGCGCGCTCGCCGACTTCCGAGAGGCGGCGCGCCGCGATCCCGCCAACCCGGTCCCCCTCGAGAACGCCGCCCGCGCCTCCTTCCAGCTCGGGCAGGTGCGCGCTGCCGCCCAGCTCTACGAGCAGCTGCTGCGCCTCGTGCCGTCGCGCGGCGATCTCTGGAAGAGCCTGGGGGCGATTCGCCTGGAGAGCCTCGGCGAGCCCGCCGGCGCCCGCGAGGCGTTCCGGCGGGCGCTCGCCCTCGAGAGCGACCCGCGCGAGCGGCGCCGCCTCGAGGAGATCCTCGCGACGCTCCCCGAGTGAGCGGGCCCGCCGGCGGCGGCGCTCAGCGCCAGGGGCGCGAGATCACGCAGGCGTTGATGCCGCCGATCCCCATCGACAGCTTGCCCGCCGCGCCCGGCGGCGCCGCACAGCCGGCGTCGAACAGGAACCGCTGGTGGACGCGGGCGATCTCCGGGTGGAGCTCGGTGTCCACGAGCGGCGTGGGGTAGATCCGCCCCTTCTCGTAGCCGAGGTACTGCGCCGTCAGCTCCCAGCCGCCCCCGGCCCCCATGCCGTGTCCGAAGGTCCCCTTGCGCGCCGTCACCAGCACGTGCTCGTGGAGCACCCCGCGCAGGTTCTCCACCTCCAGGTAGTCGCCGGGGGTGGCGGTGGCGTGGAGGTCCCACGAGTCGATCTCGGCGGGGTCGATCCCGGCCGCCGCGAGCGCCTGCCGGATCGCGGTGGTCGGCCCCTCCTTCGAGGGCGTGATGATGTGGTGGGCGTCCGACGAGACGCCGACCGCCAGCGGCTCCATGCCGAGCGGCCGGAAGCCGAGGTCCCGGAAGTGGTCCAGATCCCCCACGATCCAGACCACCGAGCCGCCGGCCACGTGGGTCCCGCGCAGGCCGGTCATCGGCTTGGAGACCGAGCCGTCGGCAGCCGCCACCCGCGCCGCGTAGAAGGCCCCCACCACCAGATCGAGGGGCGGCGGATCGGTGGCGCCGACCACCACCGCCTTGGCGTCGCCGCGCGCGATGGCGTCCATGGCGAGCTTCAGGGCGACGCCGAAGGTGGAGCAGGCGGCCACCGGGGCGAAGGCTGGCCCGGTGATCCGGCCGAGCATCGAGATCTGCGAGGCCGGCGTGTTGTGGAGGTTCCAGACCAGATTGGCCGAGACCTCGCGCCAGGGCGGCGGCGGACTCCCCCACTTCGCGTCCAACCGCTTCAGGCGGCGCTGCTTCTCCTTGATGAGGCCGATCTTGCCGGCCTCGACGTCCCCCTGGACGGTCAGCGCCTCGATCTCCCGGAGCTCGCCGAGGTAGTCGGCGAGCTGGTCGGAGCGCGCGGCCCAATGCTCCCACCAGGCGAAGGCCGCGTCGTCGTGCTCCTCCTCCGGCACCGAGTCCGGGTGCGGCGGCACCGCGCTGCACTCCGCCGCCGCGCCGCCGCCGGCGAGGTGGCGCCGGAGCGCCTCGTTGCGCTCCGGCTGGGCCCAGAAGTGGTTCCAGCGGCGCTGCGCCCGGTGGAGCTCGAGGGAAACCCGCCGCACAGTGTCGATCGCTCCCAGCCCGGAGCCGACGTAGACGTGGGCGAGCCCCCCCAGAGCGGTGAGCGCGTGCTCGAGCCCCGGGTTCTGGCCGAGGGCCTGGACGAAGGCGCCGATCGCGTACTGGGTCGGCAGGTCCATCTTCTCGGCGAGCTGCGGGAAGCGGCTGGGAGGGAAGCGGGCGTCCACCCAACCCTTGTAGGCCGTGAAGTCGAACTCCGGCTCGCCGACCAGGAAGTTGGAGGGGCCGAAGCCGGTGAAGGGCGACAGCCAGTGGTCGTTCGACTCCAGGTGCCGCTCGAAATCCGCCACCGTCGCCGATCGTGGCGCGACGATTCCCCAGCCGAAGACGCCGACTCTAGGCACGGTCTCGCTCCTCTCGAAGTTGCCGCGGGAGGCTATCGCAGAAACGAGACGGGCGCCCCCCACGAGGGCGGGCGGGCGCCCGGGGTAACCGGTGGAACCGAGCGCCGCCAGCCCGGCGAGCCGGTGCACGCCCCGGGTGGAATAGCCCCCCTCGTTGTCGTACCAGGCCACGACCTTGGCGTAGCCGTCGGCGTGGGAGGCGGTCGAGAGGGCGTCGAAGATCGAGGAGTGCGGGTTGCCGATGATGTCGCTCGAGACCAGCGGCTCCTCGCTGTACTCGACGACGCGGGCCAGGGGACCCGCAGCCTGGGCCTTCACCGCGGCGTTGATCTCCTCGACCGACGGGCGCGCCCGCAGCCGCACCGCGAGGTCCACGATCGAGCCGTCCGGCACCGGCACGCGCATCGCCAGGCCGTCGAGCTTCCCCTTCAGGTGCGGCAGCACCTTGCCCACCGCGCGGGCGGCGCCGGTGGTGGTGGGGATGATGTTCTCGGCCGCCGCACGGCTGCGCCGCAGGTCCTTGTGCGGCACGTCCGCGAGCCGCTGGTCGTTGGTGTAGGCGTGGATCGTGGAGACGAACCCCTCCTCGATCCCGAACGTCTCGTCGAGCACCTTGGCGACCGGCGCCAGGCAGTTCGTGGTGCAGGAGGCGTTCGAGACGATCCGGTGCTCGGGCCGCAGCATCGCGTCGTTGACGCCGATCACGACCATGGCGTCGATCTCGTCCTTGGCCGGCACCGTGAGGATCACCTTCTTCGCCCCGCCCTCGAGGTGGCGGGCGATCTTCTCGCGGGTGCGGAAGACGCCGGTGGCCTCGATCACGTAGTCGACCCCGAGGTCCTTCCACGGGATGCGGGCCGGATCCCTCTCCGCCGTCATGTGGACGCGCACGCCGTCGACGTACATGTGGTCGTCGTCGTAGCCGACGCGCTTCGGGAAGATGCGCATGACGGTGTCGTACTTGAGCAGGTAGGCGAGCTGCTCGTTGTCGTAGAGGTCGTTCACGCAGACCACCTCGACGTCCTTGCGGTCCGAGAGGATCCGGAAGACGGAGCGGCCGATGCGTCCGAAGCCGTTGATGCCGACGCGAATGCTCATCGCGAACCCTCCCTCTCCATCTCGGCGAAGCGCTGGATCAGGTCGACCACCCGGTGCGAGTAGCCCCAGCCGTTGTCGAACCACGACAGGGTCTTCGAGAACCGCTCTCCGATGACCATCGTCGAGAGCGAATCGAAGACGCTGGAGTAGTGGGTGCGCAGGATGTCCGAGGAGACGATCGGCTCGTCCTCGTACTCGACGTACCGGCGCCAGCGCGCCGACGCCGCGGCGGTGCGCATCACCTCGTTGAGGGCGGTGACCGTGACCGGCCGCTCGTGCCAGCAGACGAGGTCGACCACCGAGCCGTTGCGCACCGGCACGTTCATCGCGAGCGCCGAGACGCGGCCGCGCAGCTCGGGCAGCAGCTCCATGAGCACCTCGTCGGCGTTGGTCTCCTGCGGGATGATGTTCTCCGCCGCCGCGCGCCCCCGCCGCTTGTCCTCGGAGGGGACGTCGGCGAGCCGCTGCTGGTTGGTGTAGGCGTGCACGGTGGTGAGGAAGGCACGCTCGACCCCGAACGCCTCGTGCAGGATCTTGAGCACCGGAGCCGCGCAGTGCGCCGTCACCGATCCGTTCGACACGATCCGGTGCTCGGGCTTCAGCTGCGCGTCGTTGACGCCCATGACCACGGTGAGGTCCGGCGGGTCGGCCGGCGGCGAGCAGAGCACCACCCGCTTGGCCCCCGTCTCCAGGTGCTTGGCGAGCTCCGCCCGGCTGCGGAAGCGGGAGGTCGCTTCGATCACCACGTCCACGCCGAGGTCGCCCCACGGCACGTCACCGGGCGCCGCGCCCGCCACCACCGGGATCTGCTTGCCGATCACGTAGAGGTGACCGTCCCGGATGCTGACCTCGTCGGGGAAACGCCCGAGGATGGTGTCGAACTTCAGGAGGTATTCCATCCCCTCGGGCTCGGCGACCTCGCTGATCGCCCGCACTTCGAGCTCGGGATGGTTGTAGAGGATCCGGAAGAGGTTGCGGCCGATCCGGCCGAACCCCATGAGGCCTACTCGCATCGATCGGGTCTCCCTTGCGCCGGCGCCTCCGGGAACCCGAGGCGCCGCCGACGCATTCTACGCTTGCGGGCCGGGAGGGTCCGGGGCGCCCGGCCCCAGACGGCGAAGGGGGCCGCGCGGGCCCCCTTCGGGTGAGGTTTCGGGTGGATGTTGCCGATGGTCGGGGCGAGAGGATTTGAACCTCCGGCCTCACGGACCCGAACCGTGCGCTCTACCAAGCTGAGCTACGCCCCGATCAAAGAACTCCTGTCGCCTGCCGGCAACCTGGCGAGTCTACGCATCCCGTTCGCGAACGGTCAAGCGGCGCCCGGCCCCTCCGTCTCCTCGAGTAGCTCCTCGAGGCGCGCCACCAGGGAGTCCACCCGGCGGCCGATCTCCTGCCGCTCCCGCCGCCAGCGCCCGTCGTCGCCCGCACCCTCTCCCGCCGCCAGGAGCTCCTCGAGCGCCAGCAGCCGCTCGCGCAGCTCGGCGTTCTCCTTACGCAGCTCCGCCAGCCGCGCCACGGCGCGCTCCACCATGAGCTCCAGGCCTTCCCAGCCGATCCCGTTCATGCCCCGTCCCCCCCCTTCCAGCCGCAGCGGGCGGCCAGCACGGTGGCGAGCCGCTCCTGCCGCTCGTTGACCTCCTCCTGGGTGAGCGAGCGGGCCTCGGCGTTGTAGAGGAAGGCGACGGTGGTGTTCACCGCCCCCTCCGGCACGCCCGCGCCGACGTACCGCTCCTTGAGCCCGAACCAGCGCAGGTCCGGGACCGCCGCCTCCGCGACCGCCGCCGCGATCTCGCGCCACGAGACCCCGGCGGCGTGCGTGATCGTCAGATCGGCCGCGACGCCGGGCAGCCGCGGGGGCAGCTCGACCTCGCCGGCGCCGGGCGGCGAGCTCCAGAGAGGGCCGAGGAAGAGCTCGGCGGCGAAGAGCGGGAACGGCGTCTCCTCCACGTCGACGCGGCCGAGGTAGCCGCAGTCGCGGCCCTCCCCGTCCAGGAGCCTCGCGCCGGTGCCCTCGACGAGGCCGGCGAGCGAGGCCGGCTCGGCGCGCAGCCCGCAGCCGAACCGCGCCGCGGCGCTCTCGACGATCCCCTTCAGGTCGAAGAGGTCGAGCTCCGCGCGGCGGTCCCAGGGCAGGCCGGGACGGCCACCCAGCAGCAGGGCCGCCGCCTCCACCTCCTCCGCTGCGCCACCGGGGAAGAGCCGCCCGGTCTCGAAGAGACGGACCGCGGCGGCGCCCCGGCGGCAGTTGAAGCCGGCCGTCTCGACGAGGTTGGGCAGCAGCGAGCGCCGCAGCACCGCGTAGCGCTCGGAGAGCGGGTTGGCGAGGGCGAGCGGCTCGCCGGTCGCACCGACCCCCGGGAAGCGGGTGTCCGCGGCGCGGTCGTGGAACGCGAAGTGGATCGCCTCCGCGAGGCCGCAGTAGGCGAGGTGGTCGCGCAGCCCCTCCCGCAGCCGGTGGAGCTCGTCGCGTCCCTCGTCGGGCCCGGCCAGCCGCGGCAGGGTCGCGGGGATCCGGTCGAGTCCGTGGAAGCGGAGCACCTCCTCGTAGAGGTCGGCCGGCCACGCCTCGGCGACGGACCGCCCCTCCCGCTCGACCGTCCGGGGCTCGAAGTCCGCGCTTCGGAACGAGGGGACGACCCCTTCCCAGGACTCCCCGTCCGCGCTCCGGCGCGGGGCGAAACCGAGCGCCGCGAGCCACCCCTCGACCGCGTCCGGCGGCACCGGAGCTCCGGCGAAGGCATCCAGGCGAGCTCCCTCCAAGCGCCAGCGGAGCTCGGCCGGCGCCCCGGCCCGCTCGTCGAGCGGCGGCGCGGCGAGGCGGGCGCCAGCGCACTCGGCGAGCAGGGCGGCGGCGCGCTCGGCGGCGAGGCGGCAGATCTCCGGGTCGGCCCCGCGCTCGAACCGGTGGCTCGCGTCGGTGTGCATCCCGAGCGCCCGGGCGGAGCGGCGGACCCGCCGCCGGTCGAAGTGGGCGCTCTCGAGCAGCACCCGCCGGGTGGCCGGCCCGACCTCGCTCGCGCGCCCGCCCATGATCCCGGCCAGCGCCACCGGCCGGTCGCGGTCGGCGATCACCAGCACCTCGGGGTCGAGGGCGCGCTCGACCCCGTCGAGGGTCACGAGCCGCTCCCCCGCCCGGGCCCGGCGGACCCGGATCTCACACCCGGCGACGCGGTCGAGGTCGAAGGCGTGCAGCGGCTGGCCGAGGTCCCAGAGGATGTAGTTCGTCACGTCGACGACGTTGTTGATCGCGCGCAGGCCGATCGACTCGAGCCGGCGCGCCAGCCACTCCGGGCTCGGCCCCACCTCGACACCCTCGAGCACCAGGGCGACGTAGCGGGAACAGCCCTCGGTGTCCTCGAGGGAGACGGGGACCGGCGCCGGCGCTGCCGGGGCCGCCGGAGCGCCGGGCAGCGGCCGCAGGGGCCGTCCCCAGGCCGCCGCGAGCTCGCGGGCGAGCCCCCGGTGGTTCATGCAGTCGGGCCGGTTCGTGGTGACGTCGACGTCGAGGACCGCCGCCTCCCCCTCTCCCTCGATCGCCTCCACGCTGTGGCCGATCGCGGTGAGGCGGGCGGCCACCTCGGCCGGCGTCTCGGCGAGCTCGACGTGCTCGCGGAGCCAAGCCAGGGAGAGCTTCATCGGATCCCCGCCTGGCGCAGCAGCCGCTCGTCGTTCTCGAAGAGCAGCCGGATGTTCGGCACCCCGAAGCGGATCATCGCCACCCGGTCGAGCCCGAGGCCGAAGGCGAAGCCGGAGTAGCGGTCCGGGTCGACGCCACAGTTGGCGAGCACGCGCGGGTCGACCATGCCGGCGCCGAGGATCTCCATCCAGCCGGTCCCGGAGCAGGTGGCGCACCCTCCGCCGCGGCAGAACGGGCAGGTGATGTCCACCTCGCACGACGGCTCGGTGAAGGGGAAGAAGCTCGGGCGCAGGCGCACGCCGGTCTCCGGCGAGAAGAGCCGGTGCAGGAACGCCTCGAGCGTCCCCTTGAGGTCGGAGAAGCGGATCCCCTCGGCCACCGCCAGGCCCTCGACCTGGTGGAACATCGGGGAGTGCCGCAGGTCGTTGTCGTGGCGGTAGACCCGCCCCGGGATGATCACCCGGAGCGGCGGCCGGCGCGCCAGCATGGTGCGGATCTGCACCGGCGAGGTGTGGGTGCGCAGCAGCCGCCCGTCCTCGAGGAAAAAGGTGTCCTGGGTGTCCCGCGCCGGGTGGTCGGAGGGGAAGTTCAGCAGCTCGAAGTTGAAGCGGTCGTCCTCGACCTCGGGGCCCTCGGCCACCGTGTAGCCGAGGCGCACGAAGATCTCCTCGATCTCGCG
>JAHDVN010000054.1:5616-14140 GCA_023384635.1 Thermoanaerobaculia bacterium | reverse complement strand
GGGACCCTCGGGGATGGCCTGGGCCCGCTACCTCCCGCTCGGCGCCCTGGTCGTCGCCTGGGCGGTCCACCGCGTGGACCCGGCGGGCTTCCGCCGCCTCGCCGCCGATCTCGGCGGGATCGTGCTCGTGACCGCGCCCCTCTTCGCGGCCGTCTGGGCGCTCGGGCCCGCCGCCCCGTGGCCGCGCCTCGGCCTCTCCCTCGCCGCTGCCGCGGGCTCGCTCGGTGTCAGCTGGTGGCGCTTCGGCGCGGACTTCCGCTCGTTCTTCGGCCGCCGGGCCGGCGCTCAGTAGCGGGCGGCGACCGGCGGCAGCCGGCGGGGGCGCAGCCGCAGCAGCCGCGCCCGCACTCCCTTGAGGGGGCGGAGCCATGCGGGCGGTGGCACCACGGGATGCGCGCCCGCGGCGCGCGGCTCCGGCTCCCCTGTGCGCGCCGCGTGGAAGCGCGCGAAGTAGCTCTGCTGGGGGATGCGGTCGGCGGTCGCTCCGGCGACCTTCGCCGCCGCCACGAAGAGCCCCACCTGCCGCGCCCGGAAGCCGCCGTAGGCGAGATGGTCGAGGCAGCCGGGCTCGTAGCGGCGGATCCGCCAGCGCGGCGAGTCGAAGCGGCCGCGCACCCAGAAGGGGAAGAACTCGAAGAACCACTCGGCGTCGAGCCGCCATCCGTTGGCGGCGTAGAAGTCGTGGAAGAGGGTCGGGGAGAACATGTAGAAGCCGTGGTCGACGTGGTTGGTCGACGGCGCCATCCCGTGCACCACCCGCCCCTCCGGCCGCAGCAGCGCGTGCAGGTTGGCGAAGACCCGCGGCAGGTGGAAGACGTGCTGGATCGTCCCCGCCTCGAAGACCGCGTCGAAGCGGCCGGCGAGTCCCGCCGGGAGCGGCTCGTTGAGGTCGAGCAGGTGGTCGGGGCGCTCCCAGTCGGAGACGTCGGCGCTCTCCACCTCCGCGAAGCCGAGGAGCCGGAAGAAAGTGCGGTCCGAGAGGCAGCCCTGGCGGGCGAGCTCCGGGATGTGGGAGAGCTCGACCGAGCCGGGATCCGCCAGGGGCACCCCCTGCTCCGCCGCCCAGCCCCGGACTTCCGCTTCGGTGCAGTAGATCGCCATGCGCCCGAGCTCGAGCAGGCGGCCGGAGAAGGGCCGGGCGAGGGCCTCGTCCAGCAGCAGCCTCGCGGTGCCGCGCGGCACGCCCATCAGAGCCTTCCGGCGGCCCGCTCGGCGCGATACCAGGCGATGGTGCGGGAGAGCCCCTCGGCGAGCGGGATCCGGGGGCGGAAGCCGGTCTGCGCCGCCGTCGCCTCGACGTCGGCGCGGCGGACCCGCTCCAGCGGCCGGTCGGGCAGCGCGCCGATCTCCGGCGGCGGCCCCCCGACCATCAGGGAGATCCGCTCCGCCACCTCCCGCACGGTGACCAGCTGCCCGCTGCCGAGGTCGCAGCGGCGCCCCTCGATCTTCGCGGCGCGCGCCAGGGCGAGCAGGCCCTCGGCGACGTCGGCGACGTGGATCCAGTCCACCGGCCGGGCGCCGCTCGAGAGCTTCGGCGGCCGCCCCCCGAGCGCCTCGAGGATCGAGTAGGGGATCACCTTGGCCACGTCCCCCTGCCCCTCGCCGTAGACCATGAAGATCCGCGCCGTGACCACGGGGGTGGCGTAGAGGGCGTGGAAGAAGCGGGCGTAGAGGGCCTGCGCCCCCTTCGCCACCGCGTAGGGGGAGCCGGCCGGCTCGTCCGGCTCGGGCTCCTCCATCGAGCCCGCGAGCACGACCCGCCGGCAGCCGGCGCGCGACGCCTCGACGAGCACGTTGACCGAGGTCGCGAGGTTGGCGCGGAAGGCCGGGCCGACGAGCTCGATGCCGCGCCGGCCGGTCACCAGGCTGGCGAGATGGAAGACGACCTCGGGGCGGGCGGCGTCGAAGAGGCGCGCCGCTGCCTCGGGCTGGGAGAGATCGGCCTGGTACCAGGTGATCTCGCTGCTCGAGGCCCGCGCCGTGCGCGACGTGGCGGCGACCGCCGCCCCGGCCTCGCGCAGCACCGCCAGCAGGCGGGTGCCGAGGAAACCGGAGGCGCCCGTGACGAGGACACGCTGCCCGCGCATGGCGGGCAAGGATAGCGCAGGCCGGCCTCGTCGTGGGGGTGCGATACCATTCCCCATCGCGATGCGCCTTCGCACCTGGCTCGGCCGCTTCCACCGCCTCGGCACCCGCCTCGCGCGGCGGGCGCGCGGGATCGAACGCCGTGTGGTCCGCCTCGAGCCACCCGGGGAACCGGTCGGCCAGGCGCTGCTCTCCTACATCGTCGACCCTTTTCTCGCCGGCGCCGAGGATCGGCTGCCGCTCTCCCACACCCACTTCTGGGAATCGTGGCGGATGGGCCGGACCCTGGTCGAGCTCGGCTTCGCCGTCGACGCGATCCACTGGACGAACACCGCCTTCCTGCCCACCCGGTCCTACGACCTGGTCGTCGACGTGCGCCTCAACCTGGAGCGCCTCGCCCCGCTGCTTCCCTCCGGCGCAGTGAAGGTGATGCACATCGAGACCTCGCACCCCGCGGTCCACAATCCCGCGCAGCGCCGCCGCCTCGCCGCCCTCGCCGCCCGCCGCGGAGTGCGGCTGGCGCCGTTCAAGATGCTCGAGGAGAACCGGGCGATCGAGCACGCCGACGCGGCGACGATCCTCGGCAACGAGGTGACGCAGGCCGGATACCGCTTCGCCGGCCGCCCGCTCCATCCGGTGCCGATCTCCCAGCCCCTGGTCTGGCCGTTCCCCGACGGAAAGCCGTTCGCCGAGTGCCGGCGGCGGTTCGTCTGGTTCGGCTCCGGCGGGATGGTCCACAAGGGGCTCGACCTGGTGCTGGAGGTCTTCGCCGGCCTGCCCGAGCTGGAGCTCGCGGTCGTCGGGCCGGTCGACCGCGAGCGCGCCTTCTCCCGCGCCTTCGCCCGCGAGCTCGAACGGACACCGAACATCACGACCCACGGCTGGATGGAGATCGCCGACCCGGCGTTCCGCCGCCTCGCCGACCGCTCTCTCGCCCTGGTCTATCCGTCGTGCGCCGAAGGGCAGAACGGCGGCGCCGTGACCTGCATGCACGCGGGCCTGATCCCCGTGCTGTCGCGCGAGTGCGGCCTCGACCTCGCCGACGACCGGGGCGTGCTGCTCCGCGACTCCTCGCTCGACGAGATCCGTTCCCGCGTCCTCGAGCTCGCCAGCCGTCCGCCCGAGCAGTCGGCGGCGATGGCGAGGCGAGCCTGGGAATGGGTGCGCGTCCACCACACCCGCGAGCGCTTCGCCACCGCCTGGCGGGAGGCCATCGTCGCCATCGTGCGGGAGCGGCGCCCCGACCTCCCGTTGCGCCCCTCCGCCTGAGCGCCGCGGTGCTCGACCTCGTCGTCCTCTCTCCCCATCTCGACGACGCCGCGCTGTCGTGCGGCGGCCTGCTCGCGGCTCGCGCCAGGGCCGGGGAACGTGTCGCCGTGGCGACCGTGTTCACCGCCGACGAGCCGTCCGTGCCTCCTTCCCGACTCGCTGCCGACCTCGCCCGATGGTGGGGGCTCGCGCCCGGGAGCGTCATGCGCGCCCGCCGGGAGGAGGACCTGGCGGCCTGCCGCGCGCTCGGGGTCGAAGCGCTCCATCTCGACCTCCCGGAGGCGCCCTACCGCCGCGACCCGGCCTCGGGGGAGATCCTCTACCGCGAGCTCGCGCGGCTCTTCCCGCACCGCCGGCCGGACGAGCCGGCAACCGCCGAGGCCCTCGACGAGTTGCTCGCCGCCCTTCCCCCGGCGGCCGAGGTCTGGGCGCCGCTCGGGGTCGGGCGCCACGTCGATCACCAGCTGCTGAAGCGAGCGGCCGAGCGCCGGTTCCCGACCGCTCTGCGCTACTACGAGGAGTACCCCTACGCCGCTCGGGGCCTGCTCGGCGTGTGGCGCGCGACGCGGCCCCGCGCGGCCTGGCGGGGCGACGTCCTGCCCCTGGCCGAGGAGGACCTCGCGGCGCGGTGCGCCGCCATCGCGTGCTACGCCTCCCAGCTCGCGGCTCTCTTCGGCGGCGCCCACCGGATGGAGCGGGCGGTCCGGAGGCACGTCCACCGCCGGGGCGGAGAGCGCCTCTGGCGGCGTCGCAAGGAGGAGGCATGAGGCTTCTCGTCACCGGCGGCGCCGGGTTCATCGGCAGCCATCTCGTCGACCGGCTCCTCGCCCTGGGCCACGAAGTCGCGGTGCTCGACGACCTCTCGAGCGGGCACCGGGAGAACCTCCCTCCCGGCGTCCGGCTCCACGTCGCGAGCGTGGCCGGGCCCGCGATCGACGAGATCGTCGCCGCGGAGCGCCCGGAGGCGATCTTCCATCTCGCCGCCCAGGTCGACGCGGCGCGCAGCGTGCGCGAGCCGCTGTTCGACGCGGAGGTCAACGTGCTGGGCACGGTGCGCCTCCTCGCCGCGGCGGCCGGGGCCGGCGTGCGCCGCTTCGTGCTCGCGTCCAGCGCCGCGGTCTACGGCGAGCCCGAGGCGCTGCCGGTCGCCGAATCGCACCCCCACCGGCCGCTCTCTCCCTACGGCATCGCGAAGTCCGCCGCCGAGCGCTACCTGGAGTGCTTCGCGCGCGAGCGGGGGGTCGCGGGAGTGGCGCTCCGCTTCGCGAACGTCTACGGCCCGCGCCAGACCGCGCACGGCGAGGCCGGCGTGGTCGCCGTCTTCTGCCGGCGGCTGCTCGCCGGCGAGCCGATCACGATCCACGGCGACGGCCGCCAGACGCGCGACTTCGTCCACGTCGCCGACGTCGTCGCGGCCTCCCTCGCGGCGCTCGGCGCTCCGCCGGGGGCCTACAACGTCGCCACCGGGTTAGAGTTCGACATCGTCGCCGTGGCCGCGGAGCTGCGGCGGCAGCTCGCACCGCAGGCGCGGGTGGTCCACGCGGAGGCGCGGCCGGGCGACCCGCGGCGCTCCGCCCTCTCGCCGCAGCTCGCGGCGCGGGAGCTGGGGTTCCGCGCGGCGGTCCCGCTCGCCGAGGGCCTGGCGCGGACGGCGAGCTGGTTCCGGTCCCACCCGGAGGGGAGAGAGCGATGAGCAGCGAGAGAGCCGCCAAGTCGGAGATGCCGGTCGTCATCCTCTGCGGCGGGCAGGGCACGCGCCTGCGCGAGGAGACCGAGCACAAGCCGAAGCCGATGGTCGAGATCGGCGACCACCCGATCCTCTGGCACATCATGAAGCACTACGGCCACTACGGCCTCGAGCGCTTCGTGCTCTGTCTCGGGTACAAGGGGTGGGCGATCAAGCAGTTCTTCCTGCGCTACCACGAGATGCAGCGCGACTTCACGGTGGCGATGAAGGGCGACCCGGTGCCGCAGTTCCACAACGCCCGCGGCGAGGAGGAGTGGCGCGTCACCTGCGCGGAGACCGGCCTCGACACCGGCACCGGCGGCCGCCTCTGGCGCGTGCGGCGCTACATCGACACCGAGACCTTCCTCTTCACCTACGGCGACGCGGTGGGCACCGTCGACCTCGACGCGTTGCTCGACTTCCACTCCCGCCAGGGGAGGATCGCCACCGTGACCGGCGTCCACCCCACCTCCCGCTACGGCGAGATGCAGGTGCGCGACGGCATGGCGGTCGAGTTCAACGAGAAGCCGACGGTGGCCGAGGGCGTGGTCTCGGGCGGCTTCTTCGTCTTCCAGCGGGAGGTCTTCGACTACCTCGGCGACGACCCCGGCCTCTTCCTCGAGCTCGACCCGCTGCAGCGGCTGGCGCGCGACGGCCAGCTGGCGGTCTACGTCCACGAGGGGTTCTGGCACCCGATGGACACCTACCGCGACTACCTCCACCTCAACGGCCTCTGGCGCTCCGGCGAGGCGCCCTGGAAGCTCTGGCCGGAGTGAGCGCGCCGCGCTGAACCGTCCCCGGGGACCCGGACCGACCCCGCCGTCGCGACCCCGTCGCACCCGCCGACCCCGCCTCTCGCCCGGCGGGACGCGGGGGCTCGCCGCCGCCGGACTGCGGCGGGGAGATATTCTCTGCAGTCCGGAACCGGTCGCGGCCGGCGGCCCAGGAGGGGAGCGATGAGCCGGAAGACGAGGATCGCAGTGCTGGGTGCGGGACGAGTGGGGGCCGCCATGGCCCTCGACCTGGCGGCGGATCCGGACCTCGACGTGCTGGTCGCCGACCGGGACGGCGGCGCGCTGGCGCCGCTCGCGGCGCGTGGGCTCGCGACGCGGGAGGCCGATCTCGGCGGGCCCGCGCTCGAGGAGGTGATCGCCGGGAGCCAGCTCGTCGTGGGAGCCGTGCCCGGCTTCCTCGGCTTCTCCACCGCGCGGCGCGTGCTCGCCGCGGGCCAGGACCTCGTGGACATCTCCTTCTTCCCCGAGGACGCCTTCGCCCTCGACGGGATCGCGCGCGAGCGCGGGGCGATGGCGCTCGTCGACTGCGGCGTCGCGCCCGGCCTCTCGAACCTGCTGCTGGGCGCCATGGCCGCGCGCATGGACCGGGTGGAAAGCTTCGTCTGCTACGTCGGCGGCCTGCCCGCCCGCCCGGCGCCCCCCTGGGAGTACAAGGCCCCCTTCTCGCCGGTCGACGTGCTCGAGGAGTACACCCGCCCGGCGCGGTACGTCCGCGGGGGGGAGCTCGTCACCGAGCCCGCTCTCGCCGGCCTCGAGCGGCGGGAGTTCCCCGAGGTCGGCGCCCTCGAGGCCTTCCTCACCGACGGCCTGCGCAGCCTGCTGGTGACGATGCCGGGGATCCCCGAGATGCGCGAGCTCACGCTGCGCTACCCGGGCCACGTCGAAAAAGTGAAGCTGCTGCGCGACACCGGCTTCCTCTCCTCCGAGCCGCTCGAAGTCGGCGGCACGCGCGTGCGTCCGGTCGACCTCGCGCTGCGCCTCCTGCTCCCCCACTGGGAGTTCGCTCCGGGCGAGGAGGACCTGACCGTCTTCGAGGTGCTCGTGGAGGGAGTGGCGGGCGGGATCCGCTCGCGCCGCACGTTCTCGTTCCTGGACCGCTCCGACCGGGCGACGGGAACGCTCTCGATGGCGCGCACCACCGGCTACACCTGCACCGCGATCGCGCGCCTCGTGGCGCGCGGCCTCTACCGCGAGCCGGGTGTCCATCCCCCCGAGCACCTCGCCGCCGAGCCCGGCTGCTTCGATTTCGTCCTCGGCGAGCTCGCCGCCCGCGGCATCCGCCTCGCCGAGCGGGAGGAGATCCTCGAAGGCTAGTTGCCGGGCCGCCGCCAGGTCTGCTCGTCGTCGTCGAAGGCGGGCAGGTGGACGGCCTCGCCGCGCCGGCTCCGGATGTTGTACTCCCAGAGCCGGGCGTACTTGAGGAAGACCCCGAACGACTGGAGCAGGCAGAGGACGAGTCCGTGCTTGCCGTCCAGGAACCCGAGCTGGACGACGTAGGTGCGCACGAACCGCCAGAGCGGCCTGCCGGCGAGCTCCGTGACCCCGGCCTCGCGGCCGTCGCGGAACGCCTGGGCGGCTCCCCACTCGGCGTAGTTGAGGAACTTCGGGAAGTACTGGTCGAACGAGCGGAAGGTGTGGTGCGTGAACGGATTGCGCAGTACCGGCACCGGTCCTTCGATCTCCAGGTCGGCGTGCACCCGCCGGTTCGGATAACGCCCCTTGCCCCGGCGGAAAAGGCGCACCACCTTGTCCGTCGACCAGCCGGAGTGGCGCACCACCTGGTCGATGAAGATGTTCTCGCGGCGGATGTAGAAGCCGTTGACCTGCTGCGGCTCGGAGAGGGTGCGGAGGATCTCGGCCGCCAGCGGAGGCGGCACCCGTTCGTCGGCGTCGATGATGAGCACCCAATCGTGCGACACGCGGTCGATCGACCAGTTCTTCTGCGCCGCCGAGCCGAAGTACTCGCGCTGCAGCACCTTCACGTCGAAGCCGGCGGCGATCTCGAGCGTGCGGTCGGTCGAGTAGGAGTCGACGAGCAGCACCTCGTCGGCCCACACGACCGACTCGAGACACCCGGCGATGTTCGCCTCCTCGTTGTAGGTGGTGACGATCACCGACACCTTCTCCCGGCCGGGCCGGTTCTTCAGCTCTTCGATCGACGTCCGGTCACTGGCTTTCATCGCGCACCAGGAGGCCCTCGATTCCGATCGTCCGCCCGTGCTCGGGATCGATCTCGAGCAGCGAGGCGGCGAGCCGCACGTCGCGCTTCGCGACCTCGAACGGAGCCGGCGTCTGCAGCAGGAAGCGCTGCAGGACCCGGTCGGCACGGAACCCGATGACGGAGTCGTAGGGGCCGGTCATGCCGACGTCGGTCTGGAGGGCGGTGCCCCCCGAGAGAATCCGCGCGTCGGCGGTGGGAACGTGGGTATGAGTACCGAGGACCGCGGAGACGCGGCCGTCGAGGTGGTGGGCGAGCGCCTGCTTCTCGCTCGTCGCCTCGGCGTGGAAGTCGACGAGCACCACCTTGACCTCTTCGGGGAGTGACGCCAGGAGCCGGTCCGCGACGCGGAACGGCGACTCCACCTGGCGCATGAAGACCTGCCCCTCGAGGTTGATCGTCGCCACCGGCACGCCGCCGGCCGTTCGCCCG
>JAHDVN010000054.1:0-5606 GCA_023384635.1 Thermoanaerobaculia bacterium | reverse complement strand
CGAGGTGGAGGCCGGAGCCGGGGTTCCCCTCCGGATAGTTCGCCGGCCGCAGCAGCCGCGAGTCCGCGCCGAGCAGGGCCACGCCCTCCTTCTTGTCCCAGACGTGATTGCCGGTGGTCAGGCAGTCGATCGGGAGATCCTTCAGCTCCGCGAGCACTTCGGGGTTGACGCCGAAGCCGCCGGCCGCGTTCTCGACGTTGACCACGACGTAGTCGACACGGTGCCGGTCGACGAGGCGCGGCAGGAGATTGGCCAGGGCCCGGCGGCCGGGGCGGCCGACGATGTCCCCGACGAAGAGGAGACGCACGCTCACGCCGGCCCCCGGGCCGGTGCCGCCGCCGGCGGGCCGAAGCCCGGGGCGTGCCGGGGCGGCCGCGCGCTCACCGCGCGATCTCCACGGCCCGGGTCTCGCGGATCACCGTCACCTTGATCTGGCCGGGGTAGGTGAGCTCCGACTCGATCCGGCGCGCGATCTCCTTGGAGAGCACGAACGCCTGGTCGTCGGCGATCTTGCCGCTGTCGACCACGACCCGGATCTCGCGCCCCGCCTGGATGGCATAGCTCTTCTGGACGCCCTTGAACGAGCTCGCGATCTCCTCGAGCTTCTCGAGCCGCTTGACGTAGGTCTCCAGCACCTCGCGCCGGGCCCCCGGACGCGCGGCGGAGAGCGCGTCGGCGGCGGTGACCAGCACCGCCTCCAGGGTGCGGGGCTCGTAGTCTCCGTGATGGCAGGCCATGGCGTGGACCACTTCCTCGCTCTCGCCGTGCTTGCGCAGCAGCTCGATGCCGAGCTCGAGATGCGTGCCCTCGACCTCGCGGTCGATCGCCTTGCCGACGTCGTGCAGCAGGCCGGCGCGCTTCGCCACCGAGACGTTGCCGCGCAGCTCCGCGGCCATGGTGGCGGCGAGGAACGCCACCTCCTTGCTGTGGTGGAGGACGTTCTGCCCGTACGAGAAGCGGTAGCGCAGGCGGCCGAGCAGCTTGAGCAGCTCGGGGTGCATGCTCGGGATCTTGAGCTCGAGGAGGGCCGACTCCCCCTCCTGCTGGACCCGCTGCTCGAACTCGGCCTTGACCTTCTCCACGACCTCCTCGACGCGTGCCGGGTGGATCCGGCCGTCGGCGATGAGCCGCTCGAGGGCCGCGCGGGCGATCTCCCGCCGGTAGGGGTCGAAGCCCGAGAGGATGACCGCCTCCGGGGTGTCGTCGACGATCAGGTCGATGCCGGTGGCCATCTCGAGGGCCCGGATGTTGCGCCCCTCGCGGCCGATGATGCGGCCCTTCATCTCGTCGTTCGGGAGGACCACCACCGAGACCGTGCTCTCGGCCACGTAGTCCGAGGCCGAGCGCTGGACCGCCATGCCGATGATCCGCTGCGCCTGGCGTCCGGCCTGCTCCCGCGCCTCGTCCTCGATCCGGCGCGCCAGCTGCGCCCCTTCGAGGCGGGCCTGGTCCTCGATGGAGCGCACCAGCTCCTCCTTGGCCTGGCCCGCGGTCATGCCGGCGATCTGCTCGAGCCGGGCGCGCTGCTCGCGCTCGAGCCGCTCGACCTCGCTCGCCCTCTGCTCGGAGGCCTGCTCGCGGGCGAGCAACCCCTTCTCGCGGGCCGCGAGCTCCCGGTCGCGCTCCTCGGCCTGACCCACCCGTTTGTCGAGACTGTCCTCGCGCTGGGTGAGGCGGCGCTCGATCACCTCGATCTCGGCCCGGCGCTTGCTCGCCGCGGCCTCGAACTCGGTGCGGGCCTGCAGGAGCTTCTCCTTGGCGGAGAGCTCCGCCTCCTTGACCCTGGCCTCGGCCTCCCGGGCCGCCGACTTCAGGAGGGAGTCCGCCTCCGCCCTCGTCCGCTCGAGGATGCGGGTGCTCGCGCGGCGCACCACGAGCCACCCCACCCCCGCCACGAGCAGGGCGCCGAGGACGACCTCAGCGATCAACAACGTATTCAAGGCCTCACCCCCCCGGGTCGGTCCGAAGGAGCAGGCGGAGCGGGCGGCGGCGCCGGGAGATGGACAGCTCCCGGGTGGCCGTGGGAGACGCTGCGTCTAGAACCTGAAACGCGTCAGGTGGGTGTCCGCACGATTGGCCCTCAGCGTCCCCGTCGATGCGGGGCTGGCACAGACCAGGCGAATGTAGGACTCCCGTATGGGAAATGTTGGTTCTACCGTGCGTCGGCTCCTCACGAGCCACCCAGGAGATGTCACTTCCGAAGCCATTCTCGCGTTCTCGAGGCGCCCGGAGCCCGCGACTCAGACGACGTCCGCGAGCTTCTCGGTCAGCTGCGCCACCCTCTCTGCACACTCCACACGGTCCCGCTCACGCTCGCCGCGGGACCGGATCAACTCGTCGGCCAGGTTGAGCGCCGCCAGGATCGCGAGCCGGCTGCGGTCGGCGTTCGGAGCGAGGTCGGCCGCGCGGCGCATCCGCTCGTCGACCAGCTCCCCCAGCTTGCGCAGATGGCCGGGATCGGGGCTCCCCTTCAGAGGGTAGACGACCCCGAGAATCTCGACCTTGGCTCCGCCCTGCTCGTCGCTCATCCCGACCCGTCCGCCACCCGCCACCGGCATCGGGGACGGCTGCGGACGACTCCACTGCAGGCACTATACCACAGGCCAAATCTTGAAAATCCCGCCACTTAGGGCTCGCCGGCGACACCCGGCCGGCGTTCGTTGAGCTACAATCGACGGCGCTCCTGGAGGGGGAAGAACATGTCGATCCGCACGCTTGCCGAGCTCGTCGCCCAGGTCGCCGAGAGGGAGAAGCCCGACCTGCTCCTGCACAAGGTAGAGGGCAGCTACCGGGCGATCCCGACCTCCCAGTTCATGACCGGGGTCTTGCGCCTCGCCCACGCCCTGGCCGGCCTCGGCGTGGGGCGAGGGGACCGCGTCGCGCTCATGGCCGAGAACGGCCCCCACTGGCCGACCGTCGACTTCGCCACCATCGCCCGCGGCGCGGCGCTGGTGCCGATCTACCCCACCCTCCTGCCCGAACAGGCGGCCTACATCGTCCGCGACAGCGGCTCGAAGGTCCTCTTCGTGCAGGGGCGCGAGCGGCTCGAGGGACTTCTCGCGGTGCGGGCGCAGATGCCGGCCCTCGAGCTGGTCGTCTGGACCGACGGCGACGCGCCGGGGCAGGGGTTCGCGACGCTCGAGGACCTCCTCGACCGGGGACGCGACGCCGATCCGGCCGCCTTCGACGCCGGCCTCCGGGAGACTCGGCCCGAGGAGCTCGCCACCCTCATTTACACCTCCGGCACGACCGGCGACCCGAAGGGCGTGATGTTGAGCCACGCCAACCTGGTCTCGAACGTCGTCACCGGCACCCAGGTGCTGCGGTTGAGCTCGGACTACACCGCCCTCTCCTTCCTGCCGCTCTCCCACTCCCTGGAGAGGACGGTCGACTACTGCTACTTCTACTGCGGCTGCACCATCGCCTACGCGGAGTCGATCCAGACGGTGGCGCAGAACCTCGGCGAGGTCCGTCCCCATCTCTTCGTCGCCGTGCCGCGCGTGTACGAGAAGGTTCAGTCGCGCGTCATGGAGACCGCCGCCGCCGGCTCCCCGCTCAAGCAGCGGATCTTCGCCTGGGCCCTCGGCATCGGGCGGCAGGCCCTCCCCTACCGTCTCCGGGAGCAGGCGGCCCCCGGGATGCTCGGCGTCCAGCTGGCGCTGGCCGACCGCCTCGTCTTCGCGAAGATCCGCGAGCGGCTCGGCGGGCGCTTCATCTTCGCGATCTCGGGAGGCGCGCCGCTGCCCCGCGAGGTGGCGGAGTTCTTCTGGGGGGCCGGCATCCGGCTCTTCGAAGGATACGGCCTCACCGAGACCTCCCCGGTCATCTCCGTCAACGCCTTCGCGGCGGTGAAGATGGGGAGCGTCGGGCGCCCGATCCCCGGCGTCGAGGTGCGGATCGCGGAGGACGGCGAGATCCTCGCCCGCGGCCCGAACATCATGCAGGGCTACTTCGGCAAGCCCGAGGCCACCGCCGAGGTGATCGACGAGCAGGGCTGGTTCCACACCGGCGACATCGGCCACCTCGACGAGGAGGGGTTCCTCGCGATCACCGACCGGAAGAAGGAGCTGATCGTCAACGCCTACGGGAAGAACATCGCCCCGGCGCCGATCGAGAACGCCCTCAAGGCGAGCCGCTTCATCTCCCAGGCGGTGGTGATCGGCGACCGCCGCCAGTACCTCGTCGCCCTGCTGGTGCCCGACTTCGAGGCCCTGAACCCCTGGGCGGCGAAACAGGGGCTGCCCGCCGCTCACGCCGCGCTCCTCGCCACCCCTCAGGTGCGCGAGCTCGTTCAGCGCGAGGTCGAGACCGTCAACTCCCAGCTCGCCCGCTACGAGCAGATCCGCAGCTGGGAGCTCCTCCCCGCCGAGTTCACCCTCGAGACGGGCGAGCTCACGCCGACCCAGAAGGTCAAGCGCCGCGTGATCCACGAGAAGTACGGCGAGATCATCGAGCGGCTCTACCGCGAGGGCGACGGCGGAAACGCCTGAGAGGAGCGGCGTGCCGCGCGCCTTCCGCCTCGAGGTCGGGGCCGACCGCCTCGCCACCCTGACCTTCGACCTTCCGGGCCGGCCGGTCAATCTGCTCACGCGGGCTGTCCTCGAGGAGCTCGACGCCACGGTCGGCGACCTCGCCCTCGACCGCGGCATCGGCTGCCTCGTGCTCCTCTCCGGCAAGCCGGACGGGTTCGCCGCGGGAGCCGATCCCGCCGAGATCACCGGCGCCGATCCGGTCGAGGTCGAGGCCGGGGCCCGGTTCGGCCAGCGCCTGCTCGCCGCCTGGGAGACGCTGCCGTTCCCCACCGTGGCGGCGGTCCGGGGCGCCTGTCTCGGCGGCGGCGCGGAGCTCGCCCTCGCGTCGAGCTACCTGCTGCTCTCGGACCGGCGCGACGTCGAGATCGGCCTGCCCGAGGTGCGGCTCGGCCTGCTCCCCGCCTGGGGCGCCTGTGGACGACTGCTGCGCGGGGCCGGCATCGCCGTCGCACTCGACCTGCTCTCGACCGGCCGGGCGATCCCGCCGGAGCGCGCGCTCGCCCTCGGGCTGGCGGACGCGGTGATCCCCGACGCCGTGTTTCTCGAGGAGGTCCGCCGTTTCTCCGAGGTGGTGGCCGAGAGGCCGCGCCCGCCCCGGCCCCGGAAACCCACTGGTCTCGCTCGGCGCCTGTTCGAGGGCACGCGGATCGGCCGGTCCCTCCTCCTCGCGCAGGCGCGGGCCCGCCTTCTCGCCGAGCCGGCGTCCCGGCCGCCGGCGCCGCTCGCGATCCTCGACGTCGTGCGCGCCCACCTCGAGCGCGGCGAGGCGGCCGGCCGGGAAGCCGAGGCCCGGGCCCTCGGCCGGCTGGCGGCCTCGGGGGAAGCGGCGAACCTCCTCCACCTCTCCCGGACGCTCGCGGAGCGAGCTGCCCGGGAGGGCGGCGGGGATTTCCGCCGCCTCCGCGCGCCGGCGGTGGTCGGCGCGGGAGAGACGGGAGGAGCGCTCGCCCGGCTCCTCGCGGCGCGCGGCGCATCGCCGGTGCGCCTCCGGGACTCCAGCCCGGCCGCGCTCGCGCTCGCGCTCGCCGTCGCCGCGGCGAGCTTCCGGGCGCAGGCGGGCGAGGCGGAGGCCCG
>JAHDVN010000523.1 GCA_023384635.1 Thermoanaerobaculia bacterium | reverse complement strand
CGCCCACGAGCGCGGCCTGCAGCGACTCGCCGAGCTCGAGCATCTCCTGCCGGAGCGCCACACCGCGCCCCGGCGGCAGCTCGAGCACGCGGGGCTGGTTCGGCTCGTCGAAGTTGAAGACGTAGCACCAGTCGCTCGGGCGCGGGCGCTCGCCGGCGGCGCGGGCGACGTACTCGTGCACGAGGCCGTGCCGGCCCGTGCCCTCGGCGCCGAGGACGAAGATGTTGTAGCCGTGACTCCGCATCCGCAGCCCGAGGTCGACCGCCGCCTCCGCCCGCGCCTGTCCCAGGATCCCGGCGAACGGCTCGATCTCCGCCGACGAGCCCGCGCCGAGCGCGGAGAGCGAGCTGCGGCGGCGCCGGCGCGCGGGGGGCCCTTCGCGCGAGGCCGGCTGCGCCGGCGCAGGATCGGGGGTGCGGCGGGCGGGACGAGGGCGGGACGGGGATCGATTCGGCACGGGCGACCTCCGGGGTGAGTGGCTCTCCGGTCGAGCTTAGGCCGCCCGTGGCGAGGCGCCGCTACCCCTTCGGGCAGGGGCGGGAGCGCGGTGGAAACGGGGCGCCGGCGCTGCGGGCACCCGCCACCCGGGAGGGTGGTGGCGGCGTCTCCGCGATTGCGCTAGCCTGCCCGCAGACGAGAGGAGGCGGTCGCAGCGATCGCGACATTCACCGGGAGGGCCCTGCCATGCGCCAGCTGGTCGCTCGAGACGTGATGAACTCCGAGGTGCTGACGGTGCGGGACGACATGTCGATCGACGAGGTCGCGGCCTTGCTCGCCGACAACGAGATCTCGGGCGCCCCGGTGGAGGATCGCGAAGGGAGGCTGGTCGGCGTCGTCTCGGTCACCGACATCGCACTGGCCGCCGCCGAGGGGGGCAAGCTCGCGGGCGACCGCTCCAACCCGACCTTCTTCGTGCGCGGTTGGGAGGACCGGATGGAGGCCGAGGAGCTCGCCGGGCTGCGCATCGAGGGCGAGGGACTGCTGGTGCGGGAGATCATGACCCCCGCCGTCTACTCGGTGCCCGAGGACCTCCCGGTGTCGCGCGTGGCCGAGACGATGATCGACAGCCACATCCACCGCCTGCTCGTCACCCGCGGCAACCAGGTCGTCGGGATCATCACCACGTCCGACCTGCTCGGCCTGCTCGTCGACGCGGGCTGAGCTCCGCCTCGAGCAGCGGCAGCAGCTGCTGCTCCTCCTGCGCGAAGTGCAGGCGCAGGATGGCGTGCAAGCCGTAGAGCACGCGCCGCAGGTCGCGCAGGTCCTCGGCCGCCATCGCCTCGGCCGGGACCTCTCCGACCATGCGCGAGAAGAGCGTCGCCAGGTGGCGGATCTCGAGGTGGGTCCGCCCCATCGCAGCCGCCGACTCGGCGCCGTGGCGGCGCACGACCAGCGGGTAGACCTCGGCGTCCTCCCGCTCGTCGTGGGGCAGCAGCTCCTCCTCGAGGAAACGGCGCGCCTCCTCCAGGCGCGCCGCCAGCTCGGCGGCGGGCAGCTCCTCGCGCCGGTCGGCCAGCGCCCGCATCGCCTCGATGCCGGGCGCGAGCTCGCGGTGCTCGGCCCGCGTGCGCTCGCTCTCCGGGGCGCCCGCCGCCGACAGCCGCGGCCGCTGGCGCAGGGCGCGGAGCGCGTTGAGGATCACCAGCACGTCGATCGCCTCCTGCGCCAGGGCGCCGCCGACCGGCGGCAGCAGGCCGGCCGCCGCGAAGCCCATGCCGACGAGGGAGAGACCCATTCCCGCCACCACGCTCTGGCGGGCGATCGCGAACGAGCGCCGCGCGATCCACTTCGCCTCCGCGAGCCGGTCGAGGCGGTCGACGAGAATCACGGCGTCGGCG
>JAHDVN010000522.1 GCA_023384635.1 Thermoanaerobaculia bacterium | reverse complement strand
GTTTCGGCCGGGGCCGCGCACGGCGCCGTGGGCCCTCTGCCTCGAGAGGAGCCGGTGGGGCGGGAGCGAGTCGGAGGAGGGGCTGGAGCCGATGGTCGGATTTGAACCGACGACCTGCCGATTACGAATCGGCTGCTCTACCTCTGAGCTACATCGGCGCGACGCGGGCGCGGGAAGCGCCCTGGAAGCTGGAGAATTCTAGAGCAGGGGAGCGGACCGCGCAATCGGGGGAGGCGATCGCCGGAGCGATCAGGCGGTCGCGGCGGCGGGGGCCTCCGGCTGCACGTCGTCGAGGCGGACGGCCACCAGCTTCGACACGCCCCTCTCCTCCATGGTGACGCCGTAGAGGGTGCCGGCGATCTCCATGGTGAGCTTGTTGTGGGTGACCACGATGCACTGCGTCTCCTTCGCCAGCTGCCGCAGCATGCCGACGAAGCGCAGCGTGTTGACGTCGTCGAGCGGCGCGTCGACCTCGTCGAGGATGCAGAGCGGCGAGGGCTTGGTGCGGAAGAGGGCGAAGAGCAGCGCGATCGCGGTCAGCGCCTTCTCGCCGCCCGAGAGCAGCATCAGGTTCTGGAGTCGCTTGCCGGGCGGGCGGGCCACGATCTCGATGCCGCTCTCCAGCAGGTCCTCCTCGTCCATCAGCCGCCTCTCCGCCTCGCCGCCGCGGAAGAGCTCGACGAACGTCTCCCCGAAGTGCCGGTTGACCTCGGCGAACGCCTCCTGGAAGCGGGCGATCGAGGTCTCGTTGATCTCGCGGATGGTCTGGCGCAGGCTCTCCATCGAGCTCGCGACGTCGGTGCGCTGGACGGAGAGGAAGCGCTGGCGCTCCTCCTGCTCGGCGTACTCCTCGGCGGCGAGCACGTTGACCGGGCCCATCCCCTCCAGCAGCGCGCGGAGACGGTCGACCTCGGCCTGCAGCTCCGCGAGATTGGGCGGCACCTCGCCGGGGATTTCGGGGAGCGGCTCCCGGAACTCCTCCTGAAAGCTCCCTCCGAGGTGGGCGAGGTCGTGCTCGAGGCCGACCAGCTCGACGCGCCCGGTCTCGACCGCCGTACGCTCCACGTCCCGGCGCTCGCGCAGCGCCGCGAGCTCCTGCTCCCGCAGGCGCAGCTCGGCCCGGGCGGCCTCGAGCTCCTCCTGGCCGCGTCGCAGCGCCTCGCCCTCTTCCTCCTGGCGGGCCATCGCCGCGGCGAGCTCGCGCTCGGCCTCGGTGCTCGCCGCGGCGAGCGCCGCGAGACGGGCCTCGATCTCCTCGGCCTCGCGCGCCCAAGCGGCGGCCTGCGTCTCGAGACCGCGGCTCTCCTCTTCCAGGCGCGACACCTCGAAGTCGAGCGAGCGGAGCCGCTCGCCCAGGACCTCCAGCTGACCCCGGCGCCCGGCGCCGGTGGTGCGCCGGCTTTCGCGCGCTTCGCGCGCCTCGGCGACCTCCCGCTGGGCGGCGTCGAAGGCCGCCTCCCGGGCGGCGTGGGCGGCGCTCGCCTCGGCGATCTCGAGGGCGAGGAGGCGCTGGCGCTCGGCGATCCGCTGCCGCGCCTCCGCGAGCTCTCCGCTCTCGGCGGCGACGGCGGCCAGGCCGGACTCGGCGCGGCGCACGCGGCTCGCCGACTCCTCCTTGCGCGCGCGGGCCACCGCGAGCTCCTGGCGGACGGTGGCGAGGTCGTCCCGCTCCTGCCCGAGCCGGCGGGCGGCCTCGGAGCGGGCCGCGAGGCGGGCGGCGAGCTCCTCCTGGGCTGCGGTGCGCTCGGCTTCGAGCCGCGCCAGCAGCTCCTCGAGGTCGGCCAGCTCGCTGGTGCGCGCCAGCAGGCCCGGCTGGGCACCGTCTCCGAGCAGGCGCAGGA
>JAHDVN010000521.1:787-1841 GCA_023384635.1 Thermoanaerobaculia bacterium | reverse complement strand
CGGATCGTCGTCCGCTTCCGCCTCGCCGAGCCGCTCCCCGATCCGCCGGAGGCCCGCTTCTACGCGGTGCGCACCCAGGGGCCGAAGGGGGACTGGTCGGAGCGCTCGAACCTCGCAGCGCTCGTCCCGCGCCTCCCGCCGGCCGCGCCGCAGCCGCTCCAGCTCACCCCGAAGGCCGAGGGGATCGAGATCGCCTGGGGCGCGGTCGAGGGGGCCGCCGGCTACCACGTCTACCGCCGCGAGGCGGACCAGCCGGCCTACGGCGAGCCTCTCCACGCCGCCGACCCGGCGGCGCGCTCGTTCCTCGACCCGGGGGTGAAGCACGGCGGGCGCTACGTCTACACCGTCTGCACGCTGGCCTCCCGCCAGCCGGTGGTCGAGAGCGCCCCGGCCGGCGAGCGCGAGCTCCGCTACGAGGACCGCTTCGCCCCGGCGCCGCCGGCGCGGCTCTCGGCGCTGCCGCTGCCCGGCTCGGCGCGGCTCCTCTGGGAAGCGAGCCCGACTGAGGACCTCGCCGGCTACCTCGTCTACCGCCGCGACCCGGGCGGGGAATTCCGCCCGCTCACCCCCGTGCCGATCCGGGCGCGCGAGTACCTCGACAGCGGTCTGGCAAGCGGCCTCACCTTCTCCTACCGGGTGACTGCGGTCGACGCGCAGGGCAACGAGGGAGAGCCGGCGGCGTTTGAGCTCGCCCTCCCGTGAGCCCACTCCACCTCCTCTCGGGTGCCGGCAACGACTTCCTCGCGTTGACGGAGCCGGCGGCCGATCCCTCGGCAGCGGAGATCGCCGCCTGGTGCCGGCGCGGCCTCTCGCTCGGGGCCGACGGGCTCTTCACACTGCGCCGCGAGGGGGAGGCGGTCCGCATGGACTACTGGAACGGCGACGGCCAGCCGGCCCGGCTCTGCCTCAACGGCACCCGCTGCGCCGCCCGCCTCGCCTTCCACCTCGGCTGGGCGGCCGGCGCGGTCGAGGTTCGGACCGGCGCCGGCTCGATCCGCGCCCGGGAAGTCCCGGGCACCCCGGCCAAGATCGTGGTCGCGCTTCCGGCTCCGGC
>JAHDVN010000521.1:0-777 GCA_023384635.1 Thermoanaerobaculia bacterium | reverse complement strand
CGCTCCCTCGCCCCCGAGGTCGAGGGACGCACCTGGCCAGGCTGGCTCGTCGACGCGGGCGTCCCGCACTTCGTCCTCCCCTGGCCCGCGCCGCTCGGCGAGGCGCCGGTGGCGGCGCTCGGAGCGGCGCTCCGCCGCCACCCCGCCTTCGGCCCGGGGGGAACGAACGTCGACCTCGTCCGCTTCGCCGCTCGCGACCGGCTCGAGATCCGCAGCTTCGAGCGCGGCGTCGAGGCCGAGACCCTCGCGTGTGGCACCGGGGTCCTCGCCGCCGTCGCCGCCGGAGTCCACACCGGTGAGCTCGCCCTCCCGGTCCGCGCGCTGACCCTCGGCGGCTTCGAGCTCGCGGTCGATCTCGCCGACCCCGGCCCGCCCCTGCTCTGGACCCTCGCCGGCGACGCCCGCCTCCTCGCCACCCTCGAACCGACCCCCGAGTCCACGCAGCTTCCCCCGCCCCCCGACTGGACGTAGCGCTCCACCCGAAGGTGCCTTCAAGGTGCCAGGCGAGTTGCGGGTTTCGGGTGGGGGGCCACGCCCGGACGCCGAACGCGGCGGGTGGCGCCGGAGGGAGGGCTCCCGCGGTCGCGCGCAGGCGCGGAACGCGCCGAGCACGCACGCGGGAAACCCGCAGGCGACAGGACCCGCCGCGGCACCAGCGCCGCCCCGGCAGGGTGCCAGGCGACTTGTGACGCCCCCCCGAGGTGCCAGGCGCTTTTCAGCTACGCCAGGGGCACGAGCTTCGAGGCGCGGATGCGGGCGTCGCGGGTGAGGAGGGGG
>JAHDVN010000520.1 GCA_023384635.1 Thermoanaerobaculia bacterium | reverse complement strand
GCTGACCGGCTCGCGCTCGGTGGGCGAGCGGCAGGAGGGGGGCTACCTCGAGGCCGGCTTCGACCTCCTCTCTCTTCGTCCCGCCTCGCGCCAGGCGCTCGTGCCGTTCGCGCGCCTCGAGCGGTACGACACGCAGGCGCGGGTGCCCGCGGGCTTCGCCCGCAACCCGGCCAACGACGTCGAGGTTCTCACCCTTGGCCTCGCCTGGCGGCCGATCGCGCAGGCGGTCGTGAAGATCGACTGGCAGGACGTGGACAACGCTGCCGGCACCGGGGTGGATCAACTCAATGTGGCGCTCGGCTACATCTTCTGAGGCGCAGCGGGGGAGGGCGGCGCTCGCCCTCCCCCTGCTCTTCCTGCTCGCTCCGGCGCCGGCCGGGGCGCGCGTGCTCCTCACCGTCGACGAGGCGCTGGCGCTCGCCTTTCCCGGCGCCGCGATCGAGCGGCAGACCGTCTACCTGACCGATGCGGAGCGGGCGCGGGCGGCGGAGCTCGCCGGCGGTCCGCTCGCGAGCGGCGTGGCGCGCCCGTACGTCGCAAGAGGCGAGGGCGGCGCGCCGGCCGGCACCGCCTATCTCGACACCCACCGGGTGCGCACGCTCCCGCAGACCGTGATGGTCGCCCTCGACCCGCAGGGGGAGGTGCTGCGTGTCGAGGTGCTCTCCTTCGACGAGCCGCCGGACTACCTGCCGCGGGGGGAGTGGTACCGGCAGTTCGACGGCCGCGCGCTGGCCACGCCGCTCGCCCTGGGGCGGGACCTGCGCGGGATCACCGGCGCCACCCTCACCACGCGCTCGACTGCCGCGGCGGTCAAGCGGGCGCTCGCCCTCCACGCGGTGGTGACGGCCCGGGGAGAGGCGCCGTGAGCCGTTTCGAGGCCTGGCTGCTCCACCTCTCGAGCCTGTTCGTCGGCGCGAGCGGCCTCGTCTACGCCTGGATGCGCTATCTGGCGGTCCCCGCCGACCCGGACGCGCTGGTCGGCCACCCCTGGCAGCCGGCGGTGCAGCACCTGCACGTGCTCGCGGCGCCGCTCCTGGTGCTGGCGGTGGGGGCGCTCTTCCACGGGCACGCCTGGACGGCGCTCCGGCTCGGGGTGAGGGACGGGCGGGCGAGCGGCCTCGTCCTGCTCGCCTCGGCATTGCCGATGATCGCCTCGGGCTACCTGCTCCAGACCGCGGTCGAGCCGGGCTGGCGGCGGCTCTGGGTGGCGGTCCACCTGGTCGCCTCGGCGCTCTGGATCGCTGGCCACCTCGCGCACGTGGCGCGAAGGCTGGTACGCCGGAACCGCGGGCGCTAGTCGCGCGCCCAGCGGCGCACGAGGCGGTAGGTGAGGAGGGCGAGCGCGATCTCGAGGCCGCCGGCGAGCAGGAAGACGGGAGTGAAGCCGCCGATCTGCTGCGCCCAGGCGCCGATCACCGGCCCCAGCGCGAAGCCGACCGAGCCGGCGAGGTTGAAGCCGGCGACCGCGCTGGCACGGCTCTCCGGACGGGCGAGCTGGGCGGTCAGGACCATGGTCGGCGGGAACATCACGGCAGCCAGCACTCCGAGCAGCACCATCACCGGCCAGAGCATCGCGAGGTCGGCCAGCCCGACGAGACAGAGCGCGACGCCGTAGAGAAACGAGCCGAGCACCAGCGGCCGGTACGGACCGACGCGCTCCGCGAGCCTTCCGGTCCAGACCTGGAGCAGCGCGAAGGGGAGGAGGAAGGCCGCGAGGTAGCGTCCCCGGGCCGCCGCGTCCCCCGCCCCCTGGGCGTCGAGGAAGAGCGGGAAGACGACCACGAAGAGGCCGACCGTCAGGCGGTCGACGAGGTAGTAGCCCCAGGGGAGCAAGAGGCGCGGCGAGGCGGCGAGGGC
>JAHDVN010000519.1 GCA_023384635.1 Thermoanaerobaculia bacterium | reverse complement strand
TGATTGCGGCAAATGCGCCTCAGAAGGTCGCCACAAAACCGCGCAAGATCACCTGGGCGATCAGTAGCATCGTCGGCATTCTGCAAGGGGCAGAGGGGTATGCAACGGGCAAAAAGATCCAGACGCGTGAAGGGGACTCTTATGAAATGGATGTCGAGCCGATCCTGGACCCTCAAACCTATCAAACCTATTTGCAGGTCAAACCAAAGGCGCCGGTGCCGGCGCCGGCAAGCGTCAAACAGTATGCCTTAATTCAAGGCTTGCTTTATTGCGCCTGCGACTATCGATGGCAGGCTCGCAGTACCACCAGTCATTCAAGAATGCCAAATGGGAATTGGCTGAAGAGGCGGACTGTTACTGGAGTCTATTATTGCCCGTGCAATCATGAGGAAATCCGTTCCCCGGAATGTCCCCATATTATCCCGCGCATCGATGCAGATCGTGAGGTTTGGAGACAGGTTTGCAATGCCATTAACCATCCGGAAACTCTCCTGAATGGCGCCCGGGATTTGGTTTCCGAGATCATCCATGAAACGGACAATCAGGATGTTAATCGTGAACGCATTCAGAAGGAATTGGAAAACCTCTTTTTGAATCGACAATGGATCATTACCCAGGCTCGCATGGGCAACATTTCCGTGGATGAAATGGAACGCACACTCAACGAGTACTCCCAACAGGAGGTCAATCTTAAGAGCGAATTATCTGCGATGCAGAAACGAATTGATGAACGGTTGTTGGTGGACTGGGAAGCCAAAGTGATGGGATTTCTTGCCGACTTGCAGGATGGCGTTCGGGCATTGAGCGATCTGTCGGTAAGTGAAGAGGAATGGCTTAAATCGTTTGACCTGAAAAAACATATCGTTCAGTTGCTGGTGGAGAAGGTGACGATTGACATTAACCGTCAGTTGACGGTGACCATCCATCTGGACCTGATGGAATTGCTCGAAGAAAGTCAGAAGAATGGCGGCGGCTCCGGTTCGTCCGGCTCATGGCCCGCCAGTGGCAGCCCTGCTAAATCGGACTCGCATCGCAAGCCGTCAATGTTTGTCGGTCGATCACGATACATATCGATTAGCACGATTTGGAATAACCAATAATCAAAGGAGGAAATCATGAGTAATCGTGCAGTAATCTATGTCCGTACGTCTTCTGAACATCAAGGAGAAAAATCGAGCCCGGCTGAGCAGGAGGCGGATTGCCGGCAACTGGCAGCCGACAAGGGACTGGTGATTGTCAATGTCTATCGTGATATTGAGAAGTATCGTGTTCGCACGAAATTAGTGGAGCCCTCTGGTACGCGGTCTGATCGTCCAGGGTTGGTTGAAATGTTGAATTCCGCTGCTCGGGATGAGTTCGACATAATTCTCGCCTGGCGTGAAGATAGACTTTATCGTGGGATGCGAGCCATGTTACTTGTATTGGAAACGATTCAGGACCATAAAGTGACTGTCATGCTTGCGCGGGAGACGTTTGATCCCAAGATTGCTCCGTTGCGTGCGTGGGTGGCTCAGATGGAATTGGATGGCATGAAGGAACGCATGACAATGGGCGTGAAAGCTCGCCTGAAATCGGGAAAGGCAAACACTGGACAGGATCGTTACGGATACCAGCGTCAAGGCGATCAGATCGTGTTGGTTGAGGAGGAGGCTTTTTGGGTTCGGAAGATATTTGAATGGTATCTGGACGGGTGTCGTCTCATGGAAATTCGAGACAGGTTGATTGCTGGGGGCGCACCTCAAAAGGGGAGCAGTGTTCCAAGAAGGATCCACTGGGCTCGCTCCAGTATTCAGGCAATCCTTAAGTCCGCCAAGGAATATGCTTATGGATTGAAAATCCAGTCGAGAAAAGGAGAGCTTTTTGA
>JAHDVN010000053.1 GCA_023384635.1 Thermoanaerobaculia bacterium | reverse complement strand
GAGCGAGTAGCGCTGCTCGGCCGAGGCGATCGCCCCCACCCAGCCCTGCGCCTCCGCGCCGAACAGGTCCGACTCGTGGGAGAGGTCGAGCATCACGCGGCCGAACGGCCGGGCGAGCGGAATGCCGCCGGGGCCACCCACCGGCACCCGCTGCGCCGCCCAAGGGTAGCGCCCCGCGTCCTGCTCGACCAGCGTCACCATTCCGGCTTCGTCGACCACAGCGGTCCAGTCCTGGGCGAGCGGCCCCCACGCCGGGCTCGTGCCGCACGCCGTCGGCTCCGACGGAGCCTTCGGATCCCGCCACACCACCAGCGCCGTCCCGCCGTCGAACTCCCCGCCCGCCAGGTACCGCGATCCGTACATGTTCCCCAGCGGCTGCCGGTTGTCCGCACCGCTCCCGCCCACGAACCGCCCGTAGAACGTGTACCCCTCGCCGCCGAACGCCTCCGCGTTCGCCCGCACGTGTACCGCCACGTCCCCCTGCGCCGAGTTCTGGAACGGGTTCACCAGGAAGTAGTCGCCCAGCAGCACGTTCGCGTTCCCCGCCACTCCCGCCCCGCCCGACGCGAAGTACCCCGGGCTCGACGGGTTCCACGACGAGCAGCCGTTGACCACGTCCACCGTCACGTAACCCGCCGCCAGGCCCGCCTGCGACCGCACGCTCCCCGCGCACAGCCCGCTCTCCGGCGACGCCAGACCCTGGTGCAGCGCCTTGAGCTCCGCCACGTTCACCGACGGCAGCGGCACGTCCGTCGTCAGGTCCCCGCACCCCGGGAACGCCACCTCCGGCGACAGCGGGTCACCCCGGTTGCTCGACACCGGACCCGTCACCGGCAGCAGCCCCGACAGCACGTCCCGCAGGTTCAGCGTCTGCGTGTCGTACCCCGACAGGTAGACGTTGAACGTCAGCGTCGGCACCCCCCAGTCCGTCCACAGCGTCACCGACGTCAGCACCGGCGAACCCGAGTCGTTCGACACCGCCACCAGCGTCGTCTGCGACGACGACCCGCCCGCAAAGTCCACCTCGAAGTACGGCACCAGAAGCGTCGCCGCCGGCGTAGCCGAGATCACCCGGGTCGCGGCGAGGTCGATGGCCGAGATGGTGACCGTGGCCGTTCCCGTGGCGTTCCCACAGGCGCTGTTGGAGACCTGGAGGTTCTTGACGCCGGCGGTCGGCCAGCTCACCGCCAGGGTGCTGGAGGTCGAGGTCCCGCTGCCTCCGTCCGTCGTCCAGGACCAGCCGTTGGCGGCCGGCGTGCAGTTCGTCGCCGTCGCGCTGAAGCTGAGCTGCTGGCCCACGCTCCCCGTCCGCGGTCCGCTCACGGCGAGTGACGGGGCCGTGCCGGAGACGAGAACGGACTTCGTGGTCGAGGCCGTGCAGATGCCGAGCGGACAGGTGATGTCGGGCTTGCTGACTTCGAGCCTGACGCTGTACGTTCCCCCGTTCGCGAACGCATGCTGGGCGGTGGGCGTCTCGGCGGAGACCGGCGGAGAGCCGTCGCCGAACGTCCAGTAGTAGCCGACCGGGTTGCCGGTCGAGGAGGAGGCGTCGAAGGTCACGACCTGTCCCGGCGCCGGAGTGGACGGCGAGAAGGTGAAGTTCGCCGCCAGGGTCGAGGTGCCCCCGGAGGTGATCGAGACGCTCCGCGAGCCGACGGCCGTGCCGCAGGCGCTGTTCGAGGCGGTGACCGTCTTCGTCCCCGTCGTGCTCCAGGTGATCGAGATCGAGCTCGTCGTCGAGCTGCCGGCGCCGCCGCTCGTACCCCAGGACCAGCCGTTCGCCGCCGGCGTGCAGTTGCTGGCCGAGGCGGTGAAGGTCAGAGGCTGCCCGGTCTGGCCGTTGGTCGGGCCGCTGACCGCGATCGCCGGGCTCGAGACGGAGACGGCCAGCGTCTCGACGAGGGTGAAGGTCGCCGACTCCTGGCCGCGCCGCACCCGCTGGATCGGCCGGTAGGTGCCGGCCACCGTGTAGGTGTGGCTGGTCGCGGGAGTCGTCAGGTTCTGCTGGTCCCCGGCGTCGGTGAAGTCGCCGTCGCCGTTCCAGTCGTAGTCCCAGAACTCCGCCCCGGAGGACTGGTCGACGAACTGGATCGCCTGCCCGACCGAGGCCTGACAGACGCCCGCGATGCAGAACAGGCCGCTCGAGGAGAAGCCCGCCACGAGCGGCGCGACCTGCGTGATCGGCACCGGCAGCACGGCGCTCGTCACCGGCCCCTCGGCGCAGTTGCGCACGCTGACCGTGACGTTGTAGTTGCCGATCGCGTCGTAGGTGTGAGTCGGGTTGGGCCCCGTCACCGGATCGCTCACCCAGCCCGTCGTGTCGCCGTCCCCGAAGCTCCAGTTCCACTCGGTCGCTCCCGCGACGGAGACGTGGAACTGCACGGTGGCGTTGGTGAACGGGTCGTTGGTCGGCGCGAACGAGCCGTTCGCCGGCAGCGGCGTGAGGGCGCCGAGGTTGAACTGGCGGCTCTCGGTGTCGTTGCCGGCGCTGTTGCTCACCTGCAGACCGATGGTGTACGACCCCGCCGGGCAGGTGTCGCCGGCGCAGCCCGTCGCGGTGTTCCAGGGCAGCGTCGTGCCCGAACCGGTGGCGATCGTGCCCCCTCCGGTCGGCGCGAGGTTCCAGGCGTAGGTGAGCGGCGGCTGGCCGGTCACGCTGCTCGGGCTGAAGGTCACCGCCTGGCACTGGATCGGCGCCGCGGGCGAGAGGTTGATGGTCCCGATCGCCGGCACCGCCGAGACCACGGTCACCGTCTTCGTCTTCGGCACGCTCGAGCCGAAGGCGTTCGTCGCCACCAGGGTCACGTTCTTCGGCCCGACGGTCGCGAAGGTCGCCGTCGGATTCTGCTGGTTGGACGAGGAGGGGGTGCCCCCCGAGAAGGTCCACTGCCAGCTGGTCGGCAGGCCGCTCGACTGGTCGCTGAACGTCACCTGGGTGCCGGGGTAGATCTCGGACGGGGTCCAGGTGAAGTCGGCGGTCGGCGGTCCGGGCGCCGCGGGGGTGAACTCGTGGGCGTCGAGGATCGAGTAGTGGGAGCGGTAGAAGTAGGGACCCGAGAAGACGCCCGCCATCGGCGCCGCGTGGGAGTAGCCGCGGTTGAAGTAGGCGTAGTACCAGCTCCAGTAGTCGACCTCGTAGCCCTGGTCGATCATCGAGGTCGCGGGCGTCACGTTCACCGGCGCCAGCCCGTCGCTCATGTCCAGCAGGCGCGAGCGGTGGCCCGGCGACTCCCCCTCGTGGCAGGTGTCGTTGTGCCCGAGGTAGAGCATCGGGCGGCCGTTGCTCCACGAAAGGTCGGCCGAGAGCCAGCCCCCGGCCGGGGTCACGGTCGGCATCATGTAGGTGGCGTCCGCGGTGCCGAGGTCGCCGCAACCGTTCGGCGAGCCGATGCAGCTCGTGATCTCCCAGATGCTCACCCGGTCGATGAGCCGCGCCGCCGCGAAGCTCTGGCCGTCGTGCTCCCAGATCGCGACTCCGTAGACCGGGGTCGTGGCGAGAGCAGAGCCCCGGAGGACGGGTGTACCGGGCGTTGCCACGTTGTAGATCTCGAGACCCCGCGAGAGCACAGCGCCCGAGCGGATGAGGTAGTGCGATCCCCCGATCTCCGCCCCCGAGATGTAGCGCGTCGACTTGGTCACCGGCACGCCCTTGTAGACGCCGGTGCAGGCGGCGATGCCGCTGTTGCGGTCCTCGAGGCAGGGCACGCTCGCGAGGCCGGCCGCCGCGGTCATGTCGTAGACGTGGATCCCCTGCTGCACGCCCTCGCCGCCACCGCCGAAGGCGTACGCCCTGCCGCCGATCACGGCGGCGTAGACCTGCTTGTAGCCGGTGTCGTCGCTGCTCTGGTTCAGATCGCCATCCTGGTAGAGGACCTGTCGCACCGTGCCGTCCCACGCCCAGATCGAGAGGCCGACGGAGTTCCGGCCGCCCAGCGCGAGGAGATAGTCGCCGGCGGCCGGGCTCGGGTTCGGCACCGCGCTGATCGCCCAGACGTCGAAGTCGTCCTCGCGCGCGTAGTTCCGGTAGATCGGGATCTGCCCGGCGCGGCCGTCGACCGTCACCACCTTGAGCGGGTTGGTCGCCTTCGCTCCGCGGGCGTCCCAGATCTGGAAGCCGGAGAGGATCGAGTTGAAGATCCAGCCCTCCTCCGCGTCGATGCTCGTGGTCAGCGGATAGTTGGCCGTCATCGGCTGGTTGCCGGTGAAGTTCGTGGCGTCCTGCATGATGACGAGCGGCCGCAGCACCTGCTGGCCGGTCGTGGGATCGATGCCGAGCGAGGAGGGGACGGCGAAGGCGGGGGTGCGGCCGATCACGCAGCTCTGGGCCTCGAGCCGGGCCGCGCCGCCGAGCAGCGCCGCCGCGAGGAGGCAGAGGGCGCCGAGACGGCGGGCGTTCCGCGCCGCCGGCCGGTCGCACGCCAGCGCTGGGCGTGCTCCTGCACCGCGCCCCGTCCCCGCGAGATCCGGGCCCGTGGGACCGGTCGGTGTGGTCGAATTCGCCATCTCGAGCTCCTCTGCGTCGATCTCTCTGGACCCCGCTCCGGGAAGGCACCGGCGAGCAGGGGACCTCGGCGTGCCAACCTGACGGGCGAGGCGCCGAAGCCATTCTAACGGAAGCAAGAGCCGTGCCCCGGCGGGGTGGCTGCCGGCCCGCCACCGGGAGGGGCAGGACCGGGCTCGAAGACGAAGCGGCCGGGGAGCAAGCCCCCCGGCCGCCTTGAAGCCAACGGCTACCTACGGTCTCAGAGACCGCCGCCGATGAGGACGTTCTGCGGGTTCGAGTAGGCGTTGTCGAGCGGAATCGCGTCGAAGCCGACCGCGTACCGGCCCTCGGCCTTCATGACCGTCGTGACCCACGCCTGCGCCCCGACCTCGGGAGCCGCCGCGTTGAAGAAGTTCAGGTTCATGTAGAGCCAGCCGAAGTCGTACGGCGAAGCGAGGTCACCCTCCATCGCATACCGGCCAGCCTCCCAGGGGAAGCAGGTCGGGTCTTCGGGATCCGACGGGGGCGAGATCACGCCACCACCGAAGATGTAGCAGAGCTCGGTCGCGTCCTCGGCCTCGTCGAACGCCATGACCTGGGTCTCGTTCAGCGGGAACGGCGACGGCGGGAACGCCGCGCAGGCGAAGTCGTTCTGCGCCTGCTTGGTGTCGCGCCAGACGATGAACTCGGTGCCGCCGTCGAACGCGCCGCCGTTGACGTAGCGGGAGGCGAAGCTCGAAGCGAGCGGCTCGCGGCCGTCGATGCCGGTGAAGCCGACGTAGCGGCCGTAGAAGGTGTAGTCACCCGGGACGAAGAACTGCGCATCGGCCTCGAGGTGGACGAGCGTCTCGCCCTGGGCGAAGTTCTGGCCCGGCTCGACGTAGAAGTAGTCACCCCAGAGGATGTTGCGGAAGTCCGGGATGCCGCCCTCGAAGTACCCGACGTCGCCCGGGAAGAGCAGCGAGCACTGGGTCACCGAGTCGATCGTGACGTAGCCGCGGGCGATCCCGTCGCCGTACGGCACGCCGTAGCAGCGCGAGCCCGAGCCCGTCGCCGGCGCCGCGCCCAGACCGGTCAGCGCACGCTGCACGTAGGTCAGGAAGTTGCCGGTGATGACGGGGTTGACGTACGGAGCGACGCAGGGGCCGCTGGCGCCCGGGAAGTTGATGTCCTGCGAGAACGGGCCCTGCGGGCTGATCGTGTCCGCCGGGTCGGCGCCGTCATCGGCCGTGCGCGGCAGGATGCCGCTCACGATGATGTCGCGCAGGTTGATCGTCTGGACGTCGTAGCCGGTCAGGTAGACGTCGAAGTCGATGACCGGGACCGACAGGTCGGACCAGATCGTGACGTGCGCCACCGCGGCCGAGGCCGAGGCGTTGTTGATCGAGAACAGCGTGGTGATGCCGGTCGGGCTGTTCAGGTCGACCTCGAAGTAGGGCAGAAGCAGCGAGGCGGCCGGGACGTCATCGACGGTGCCGATGATCGCGGTCGCCGGCGCGCCGAGGGCGACCAGGCCCAGAAGGGCGAGACCGAGAGCGAATCTCTTCATGGCTTGAAGACTCTCCTTGGTAAGTTGGACTGCACCATCAGAACTGCCGTGTGTCGGGTTTCTCTCGCGCGTTTCGCCAAAGAGGAACATCACCCCCCGATCAAAGTCTCGATTGCCGCCCCGCGAGCAGGCGTCGGGAAGATTCCCGACCGCCGCTCACTGGGAAAGATCGGCGCTAGGTTAGCCAGGAACTCCCCTCTTGTCAACCTCTTGGGGCCGGCGCCGCGCGCCAGGCCCGGATCGCCCCCGAGGAGGGGCAGCCCGAGGCCTCGGGGATCACGCCGCCGCGCATGCCCGGCTCGCCGGCGAACCCGATCACCAGCTCCGCCCCCGGCCGGCCGTCCAGGTCGGCCAGGTTGACCGAGAAGACGGTGCAGCGCTCGTGCGGCGCGAGCTCCGGGCTCTCCTCCCGGCGCCAGACCCCGGCTCCGCCGTCCTGCAGGAAGACCAGGACCCGCCCTTCGTCGCCGCCCGCCACCAGGTCGAGGCGGCCGTCGCCGTCCACGTCCCCGGCGGCCAGGGTGCGCAGCTGGTCCTTCCCGACCTCGTTCCAGAGCGCCTTGCGCACCCACGTCCCGTCGGGCTGGGCCAGCGCGAGATCGACGCCGGTGCGCCAGCTCCCGGCTCCGCGTGCGACGTAGGCGACCGCGAGATCCCGCCCGGTGCCGCCGCCGAACTCCCCGACCGCCACGCCGCCCACGATGGCGCGGGACCGCAGGGTGGGGAGCTCTACACTCACCAGCTTCTCGCCGTGGCCCGAAAGCAGGAGCAGGTGCCGGTCGCCCAGGCGGCCGGTGCCCATCAGGACGTCGAGCCGCCCGTCGCCGTCGAGATCCGCCACCGCGGCCGCCGTGCCCCAGTTCGACGTCTCGGAGACCGCGGCGTCGGTCCAGCTCCCGTCGCCTCCGTTCAGGAAGACGCGGAACCCCTCCCCGCCGGGGATGTAGCCGCGGCGACCGCGCACGTCCGGGGAGAGGGCGATCGCGCCCCCCTCGCCCATCACCGCGAGGTCCGGGCGCCCGTCGCCGTTCCAGTCCACGGCCTCCAGCGCGCGGCTCGAGAACTCCGTCGCCTCCGCCTCGCTCTGGCGCAGCGGCAGCCCCCGGTCCCAGCGCCGGAAGCCCCCCTGGCCGTCGCCGACGAGGACGATGAGCCCGCGCAGGTGGACCGCGAACGCCATGTCGAGGTGGCCGTCGCCGTCGAAGTCGGCCACCGCCACGTCCCCGTAGTCGTACGGCGCCTCCTCGAAGCGCGCTGCCGCCCAGGGGCGCCAGGTCCCCGCCCCGTCGCCGAGCCAGATCGTCGGCGCCGGACGCCCCTTGCGGGCCGGCCCGTGCACGATGTCGAGGTGGCCGTCGCCGTTCATGTCCGCCAGGGCGAGCCCGTTGCGCCACTGCCCCGACCGGGGGAGCCCGCGGTCGAACGGCTCGAACCGGAGTCCGTCGACCGCCGCGGTCTCGAACCGGTAGGCGGCAGCCTCGGCCTCGCCGATCTCGTCCTTCGCCGGAGGCGGCACCGGGGCACCGCCGAGCTCCTCGAGTGCGTAGATGCGGAGCCGGAAGACGTCCTCGTCGTAGGAGTCGACGATGAACGGCCCCTCGCGCAGGCGGAGCCGTGTCCGGCCCTCGTCGAGCCAGCGGTAGTGGCCCTCGAAGCGCGGCACCTCGGTCACGAAGTACCTGCGCCCCTCCTCGTCCTTGAGCCAGACGCCATCGGGGGGCTGCACGCCCTCCCGGCGGATCTTCTCCGCGAACAGCCGCTGCTCCTCGGTGGCGGAGGAGATCGTGCGCGGGGCCGGAGCGGAGGCCGTCGGCTGCGGTTCGGCCGCGGCCGCCGGCGGCGCGCTCGCGGCGGGTGGGGCGGCGCTCTCCGGAGCGCGGCCCGCGGCACAGCCCGCGGCCGACAGCACGAGGAGCGCGAGCAGCAGACGCTCGGCCGACACGATCTTCACGTTCATCCGGAACCTCCGATGGGGTCGAGAGCCGCGCGCCGATGGCGGCCCGTGGGCGATGGGGGCGAATTATGCACGAAGCCTGCCACCTGCGGCGGCGTGGAAGAACGCCCGAGGGCGAGAGCGGGCGCCCGCACTCCTGCCATCGGAGTCAGGGGACCGCGGGCGTGGCGCGCGAGCCGACGTCCTCCAACTCGAGCCCGAGCGGCACCGGACGGGCGGCGATGGGCGATCCTCCCGCCGTGCGGCCCGCCGCCGCGACGGCGGCGCGGCGCGCGGCGGGCGCCAGCACCGCGACGCAGCCTCCCCCGCCGGCACCGCAGGCCTTCCCCCCCCAGGCGCCGGCCGCCGCGGTGGCGGCGAGGATCGCCTCGATCTCGGGGGTGGAGATCCCGGGCGCGAGTTCGCGGCGGGCCAGCCACTCCTCTCCGGCGAGGCGCCCGACCTCTTCGAGCTCGCCGGCTTCGAGGGCGCGAGCGAGGGCCTCGGCGGCGCGGGCGATCCGCTCGAGCCGCGCCGTCACCGCGGGATCCGCGTCGAGCCGCGCGCGGACGATCCGCCAGTTGTTCCCGGCCGAGAAGTGGCTGACGCCGGTGTAGAAGAGGTGGAGCGCGGCTTCCAGCCGCTCCAGATCGACCGCGAGCCGCTGGATGCGGACTCCACCCGGCTCGTGGTGGAGTGCGAGCGCCCCGCCGAGGAGGGCCGGAAGGTGGTCCTGCAGGCCGGTCGGGAGGCCCATCAGGCGGGCCTCGAGGTCGCGCGCCCGGGCGGCGAGCCGCACCGGCTCCTCCGCCTCCCGCCCGAGCAGCCTCGACCCGGCGGCGAGCAGCGCCACGGTGAGCGCCGAGCTCGCTCCGAGGCCGGCGCCGCGCGGCGAGCCGCTCCGCCAGCGGACGGCGACCGGCGGCAGGTCGAGCTCCTCTGCCACCAGGCCGAGGAGAGCCGTCTCGGGCTCGGCGGCGAGCGCTTCGCGCTCGTGCACGGATCCCGAGCCGAGCTCGGACTCGTAGGCCCAGCCCGCCTCCCGGCGCGCCATCTCGACGGTCACCGGCAGGTCGACGGCCAGATTGACCGTGCAGGCGCCCCGGTGCAGGAGGCCGAGCGGCCAGATGTCGAGCGTCCCCCCGGCGAGGTCGACACGGCAGCGCGCGGTCGCGCGCACCTGAGGGCTGGCCGTCACGGCGGGGTCAGCGGGCTGCGGCCGAGCCGGCGGGCTCGGCCCCTCCCGCCCCGGAGGCGCCAGCGGCTGCCAGGCGCGTCGCGGGCACGGGAACCTGCGGCGAGGCGAACGGACCGCCGCCCTCGAGGCTCGCCCGCATCGCGTCGCGCAGCGAGCGGAACTCGGCGAGGCGCGTCGTCGGCACCGGGTCGGCCGGCACGCTGCGCAGGCCGAGCGGGTCGATCCAGCGCCCGTTCTGCTGCACGCGGTAGTCGAGGTGTGGGCCGGTCGAGAGGCCGGTGGAACCCACGTAGCCGATGACCTCGCCCTGCCGCACGCGGTCGCCGACCCGGAGCCCCGGGGGGAAGCGCGAGAGGTGCAGGTAGGCCGTGAGGTAGCCGTTCGGGTGGCGCACCTTCACGGTCTTGCCGCCGCCGCCGTCCCAACCCATGAAGGTGACGACGCCCGAGGCGGTGACGCGCGCCGGGGTCCCCTCCGGAGCGCCGTAGTCGACGCCGTAGTGCGGGCGATGGACCTTGAGCACCGGGTGGAAGCGGCGCGACGAGAATCTCGACGTGATGCGGGAGTAGGGCATCGGCGAGCGCAGGAACATCTTCTGCAGCGGGCGCCCTTCGGCGTCGTAGTAGGCGCCTGCGGCGAAGCGGTAGGCCTCGATCGCCCGGCCGCGGTTCACGTAGCGCACCGCGAGCACCTCCCCGAGCCCCGCCGGACGGCCCTCGACGAAGCGCTCCTCGAAGAGGACCTCGAACTCGTCGCCGCGCCGCAGGTCGCGATTGAAGTCGAGGTCCCACTGCAACACCTCGGCGACGGCGTAGGCGAGGTCGCCGGGCCCTCCGGCGCGCACCATCGCCCCTTCGAGCCCGCCGTCGAGGGCACCGCGCACCGAGCGCGTGATCGATTCCCGCGCGAACTCCCGCCAATTCCCCTCCCAGCCCTCCTCGGCGCGCTGGAGGGAGAGGACGCCCTGGCCTTCGAGTCTCAGGTCGAGGGCCTGGACAACCTCGAGCCCGTCGCGGTGCGCCGCCAGCTCGACTCCGGGGCGCAGCCGGCGCGGATCGACCCAGCGCGCCACGACGGTGGCGACTTCGTGCGCGGACGCGCGGTCGAGCCCGAGCTCGCCGAGCGCCCGCGAGAGGGTCTCGCCGCTCTGCAAACGACGCGCGATTCGCTCGAGGGCCGGCCCCGGCGCGTCCTCGGCGGACGGCGGCGCCACGAGATCGACGGCGGAATCGGGAAAGGGTCCGGAGTGTGAGGGCGGCTCGAGGGCGAGTCCGGTGAGGAGGAGCAGGGCCGCGGGGAGAGGCGCCCCCCAGAGCCAGAGCCTGCTGCCGCCGATTCCGAACCTCCGCATGCGCGTGCCAGCCCCTCCGTCTCCGGCCCCCCCCCCGCGGGGGCGGCCGGCCGAATAACCTTTGAAGTCTAGCACTCTGCTGCCGGGGGTGGCGGAATGCCCCCCGGGGACCGCGCCCACCCCTATTTCAGGACATCCGCGAGGAGGGCGTCGACGTCGCTCGGCCAGCGCCCGTTGTAGAGCGACTGGCCTTCGCGCAGGACCAGCAGCGCCGGGAGGTTCGTGACTCCGTACGACCGCCCGAACTGCCCGTCGGCGTCGAGGAAGACCGGGGCCGCCATCGAGCGGCCGCGCAGGAAGGTCTCGACGGCGCCGCGATCCTCCTGGAAGTTCACGGTGAGGACCCGCGCCCGGCCGCCCCAGTCGCGCGCGAGGGCCGCGACCTGCTCGGGGATCTCGCGACAGCGAGGCGACCAGGAGGCCCAGACCACCACCACCGAGGTTCCCTGCTCGAGGTCGTCGCGCGTCAGCTCGCCGCCCGCCAGCCCCGGCAGGCGGAACGAGTCCTGCCCCGCCGCCGGCAGCGCGGCGAGGGCGAGGAGGAGGCCCGCGCCCACCAGCAGCGCGGTCGATCGCATCGGCATCCGGTCAGACATCTTCCTCCTCCATCGGGCGGCGCGGGGCGCTGGCGAGCAGCGTCACCACGCGCGTGCGCAGGTGCTCGGGGGCGTGCTCCCGGCGGCAGCGCCGGCGCAGCAGCGCCAGCAGTCGCTCGGCCGCTTCGAGCTCGCGCAGGCAGTGCGGGCAGGTGTCCACATGGTGCCGGAACGCGACCCGGAGCTCGCCCGCCAACTGGCCGTCGGCGAAGAGGAAGATGGCGCTCCGGACCCTCCTACAGTGCATCGGCGAGCTCTCGGGGGGGAGTCATGGCTCTCGGGCTTCCGGCCTACGTCCTGAAGAACGCGACACCGCCGACCTCTATTCCTGGGGACGCGGCGGCCCCTCGTCGCGGCTCCGCATCTTGGCCGGCGCCTCGACCGCGCGCAGGTAGCCGTGCTCGCGCGCGTAGCGGAGCATCTCGGCCTCCAGCCGCTTGCGCCCGCGGTAGAGGCGGCTCATCACCGTGCCGACCGGGATGTCGAGGATTTCGGCGACCTCCCGGTAGGAGAAGTCCTCGAGGTCGGTGAGCAGGACGACCATCCGGTAGTCCGGCGGCAGCGCGTCGAGCGCCCGCTGCACGTCCTCGTCGAGGACGTCGGCGAGCGCCTCCTCCTCGGGGGTGCGGATCTGCCGCGTGGCCTCCTCGCTCACCTGGCTCTCGAAGGCGCCCTCGATCTCCGCGAAGTCGCTCTCCGGAGGCTGCGCCTGGCGCTTGCGGTAGTCGTTGATGAACGTGTTCTTCATGATCTTGAAGAGCCACGCCTTCAGGTTGGTTCCCGGCTCGAACTTGTCGAAGTGCCGGTAGGCCTTGAGGAACGTCTCCTGGACCAGGTCCTCGGCGTCCTGGGCGTTGCGCGTCATCCGGAGCGCCGTGTTGTAGAGCGCGTCCAGGAACGGCATCGCGGCCGTCTCGAAGACGGCGGCAGGCGCGGGCGGCGGCGGCGCAGGCATGGTCGGGGCGGTACCCGGGGATCGTGCCTTCACGATACCAGCTGATACGCACGATCGGTGCCATTGGCTCGAGCGGCCGGTGCCTCACCGTGCCGGCGCCGCGAAGGGGGGTCGGGGGCGATCAGGGAACGGAGAGGGCGGCGGCCTGGGCCAGGGCCACGAACGGTCCCGGCACGATCCCGAGCGCCAGGGTGGCCAGGAGGCAGAGCGCGATCGCCCCCACCAGGGAGGGTGCGGCGAGCGGAGTCGGGGTCGTCTCGGTGGCCTCCTGCTGGTACATCCAGACCACGAGCCGGAAATAGTAGTAGAGCGAGAGCGCGCTCGTCAGCACACCGAGCACCGCGAGCCAAGCCCAGCCGGCCTGCACCGCCGCGGCGAAGAGGTAGAGCTTGCCCACGAAGCCGCCGGTCGGCGGGATGCCGGTGAGCGCCAGCAGGAAGACGAGGAGCGCGGCGGCGAGAAACGGGGCGCGGCGTGCCAGCCCCGCGTAGTCCTGGTAGGTCTCGCCCGCGTACTCCCGCCGTTCGAGCAGGATCACGACCGCGAAGGTGCCGAAGGTCACGAAGACGTAGCTCAGCAGGTAGAAGAGGAGGGCCCAGGATCCCACCCGGTTGGCCGCGACGAGGCCGAGCAACGCGTAGCCGGCGTGGGCGATCGAGCTGTAGGCCAGCATCCGCTTCACGTTGCGCTGGGTGAGAGCCGCCACGTTCCCCCACACCATGCTGAGCGCGCTCACCACCGCCAGCAGGAGCTGCCACTCGGCAGCGAGCGCGGGCAGGCCCTGCACGAAGACCCGCGCCAGCAGTGCGAACGAGATCGCCTTCGAACCGGCGGCGAGGAAGGCGGTCACCGGGGTGGGCGCCCCGGTGTAGACGTCCGGCGTCCAGACGTGGAACGGCGCCGCCGCGACCTTGAACAGCAGACCAGAGAGGAGCAGGATCCATCCCGCTGCGAGGAGCCGGGAGTCCGCGGCCCCCGGCGCCGCCGCGGCCGCCGCCATCTCGTCGAGGCGCAGCGTCCCGAGGCTCCCGTATACGAGCGAGATCCCGTAGAGCAGGATGCCGCTCGAGACCGCCCCCAGCACGAAGTACTTGAGCCCCGCCTCTTGCGAGCGCCGCTCCTCGCGGAAGTAGCCGGCCAGCACGTAGCTCGCGAGCGCCATCAGCTCGAGCGAGATCCATAGCACGAGCAGGTTGTGCCCGCTCGCCATGAGGAGCATGCCGGTGCCGGCCAGCAGCAGCAGCGCGTAGTACTCCCCCGGCCGGTAGCGCCCCTCCTCGACGAAGCGCTGTGAGACCACCACCGCCAGCGCCGTGGCCACGAGGACGAGCGCCTTCCAGAACAGGGCGTAGCGGTCCAGGACGAAGCTCGCCGCCAACACCAGCCGCCCCCCCCCGAACTCGCCGGCCACGGCCCAGAGCGCCACGGCCGAGACGCCGACCGCGCCCAGCGCGAGGCCCGCCGCGAGGCGGTGGCTCGCGCCCCGACCCAGCACGCCGACCACCAGCAGCAGGCAGCCGAGCAGGCCGAGGGCGATCTCCGGCGCCAGGGCGAGCAGCTCGGCCGGAGCCGGGAACGGACTGCTCACCGCGCGGCCTCGTCCGAGGTCGCCGGGGGCGGCGCGGGAGCGCCCCGGCCCGCCGCGGCCCGGAAGGCCGGGTCCACCCGCTCGACCACGTACGCCACCGGCCGCTCGAGGACGTCGAACATGGGCCGCGGGTAGAGACCGATCCAGAAGCAGAGCAGCACGATCGGCAGCAGGTAGGCGATCTCCCGCCGGTTGAGGTCCGGGAGGCCCCGATTCTCCGGATGGGTGACCGGCCCGAAGAAGACGCGCTGGTACATCCAGAGCATGTACGCCGCGCCGAGCACGATCCCCAGCCCGGCCAGCACCGCCCACCACCAGACCCGGTTGAAGGCGCCGACCAGGATCGTGAACTCGCCGATGAAGCCGTTGAGCGCCGGCAACCCGATCGAGGAGAGGGTGATGATCAGGAAGACGGTCGCGAACAGCGGCATCTCCTTCGACAGCCCGCCGTAGTCGGCGATCATCCGGGTGTGCCGCCGCTCGTAGACGATCCCCACCAGGAGGAACAGGGCGCCGGTCGACAGCCCGTGGTTGATCATCTGCAGCACCCCGCCCTTGAGCCCCGCCGGGTTGAGGGCGAAGACGCCCAGCATGACGAAGCCGAGGTGGCTCACCGAGGAGTAGGCCACGAGCTTCTTCATGTCCTTCTGCGCCATCGCCACCAGCGCCCCGTAGAGGATGCCCACGATCGAGAGCCCGGCCATCCACGGCAGCAGCTCGACGGTGGCCTGCGGCAGGATCGGCAGCGAGAAGCGGACGAAGCCGTAGGTTCCCATCTTCAGCAGCACGCCGGCGAGGATCACCGAGCCCGCGGTCGGTGCCTCGACGTGGGCGTCGGGCAGCCAGGTGTGGAACGGGAACATCGGCACCTTGATCGCGAAG
>JAHDVN010000518.1 GCA_023384635.1 Thermoanaerobaculia bacterium | reverse complement strand
CGCTCGCGCAGCTGGTGGGCGAGCCCGGCGCGGCGCTCCTGCGCGCGGAGACGGCGGCGGCGCTCGGTCTCGCGCTCGGCGACACGCTCGCGGTGCGCTCCGGCGGGAGGGAGGGGACGCTGCGCCTCGCCGGCCTCCTCGCGCCCGACGCCGCGAGCCGCGCCGCGCTCTCGAACCTCGTGGTCGCCGACATCGCGACCGTCCAGGAGCTCGCCGGCACCGCCGGCCTTCTGACGCGGATCGACCTGCTGCTGCCGGAGGGCGCCGCGGGCGAGCCCGAGGCGGCGCGGCTCGCCGCGCTGCTCGCGACCCGGAGCGGCGCGCCCGCGCGGCTCGAGCCGGCGGCCTCGCGCCCGGCCGTCCTCGACCAGATGACCCGCGCCTTCCGCCTGAACCTCGCGGCGCTCTCGCTCCTCGCGCTGCTCTGCGGTGCGTTCCTGATCTACAACACGATGCGCTTCGCGGTGCTGCAGCGCCGCGAGCTGCTCGGGCGCCTGCGCGCCCTCGGCGTGCGGCGCGGCGAGCTCGTCGGCATGGTGCTCGGCGAGGCGGCGGCGGTGGCGCTCGCCGGCACCGCGCTCGGGCTCGCCGCCGGCATGGCGCTCGGGCGAGGGATCGTGCGGCTGGTGCTGCGCACCGTCGAGGACCTCTACTTCACGCTCACCGTCGCGGAGTTCGCGATCTCGCCGCTGCCGCTCGCCAAGGGGGCGCTGCTCGGGATCGCGGCGACGCTCGCGGCGGCCTACCTGCCGGCGCGCGCCGCGGCCGCGGTGCCGCCGCGCGCCACCTGGACGCGCTCGACCCTGGAAGAGGCGACGCGGCGGCGGATCCCTCGCCTCGCCGCGGCGGGGCTCGCGGCGGGCCTGGTCGGAGCGCTGCTTCTCGCAGTCCCCGGCCGCTCGCTCGGCCTCGCCTTCGCCGGCCTCTTCCTCGCGCTGGCCGCCGGGGCGCTCGCGGTGCCGCCGGCGCTGCTCGTGCTGCTCGCCGCGCTCGACCGCCTGCTCGCGCCGCGGAGCGGGATCCTCGCCCGCCTCGCGGTCCGCTCGGTCGCCGCGTCGCTGAGCCGCACCGGGGTGGCGGTGGCGGCGCTCGCGCTCGCGGTGGCGGTGACGGTGGGGGTCGACCTCATGGTCGGGAGCTTCCGCGGCGCGGTGGTCGCCTGGCTCGACCGGGCGCTCGCCGCCGACCTCTACCTCACGCCGGAGGGCTCGGGCCGGGAGCGGACGGGCGAGGTCGACCCGGCGCTCGCGGCGCGGCTCTCGGCGCTGCCCGGCGTCGCGGCGGCCCACCGGCTCACGACCGTCGAGACCCCGGCTGCGGGCAGCACCGTGCAGGTGGTCGCGCTCGACCTCGACGGGCGCCTGCGCGACTCGTTCCGCTTCACCGCGGGGGATCCCGCGACGGCCTGGCGCGCGGTCGAGTCCGGCACCGGCGCGCTCGCCGGAGAGCCGCTGGCGGCGCGGCTCGGGCTCGCCGTCGGCGACGCCCTCCGCCTCGCCACCGACCGCGGCGAGCGGGAGATCCGGGTCGCCGGGATCGTGCGCGACTACGGCTCGGAGCGCGGCTCGCTGCTCCTCGCGCGGCCGGCGTTCGAGGCGCTCTGGGAGGAGCGGCGGATCTCCGGGCTCGGGCTCGTCGCGGCGCCGGGAGCGGACCACGCGACCCTGGCGGCGCGGGTGCGCGCCGAGGCCGCCGGCGAGCGCGCGCTCCTCGTCCAGAGCCAGCGCGAGCTGCGCGACGCCTCGCTCGCGATCTTCGACCGCACCTTCCTGGTGACCGGCGTGCTGCGCCTCCTGACCCTCGCGGTGGCGGTGGTCGGGGTGCTCTCGGCGCTCCTCGCGCTCGCTCTCGAACGCGGCCGCGAGCTC